>NZ_JBBHDV010000009.1:0-136075 GCF_037478135.1 Denitratimonas organivorans | reverse complement strand
CGCTTTGGATGAAGTGTCCCGCACACTTTTCTGCTGACGCGGCGCTCGCGGGTCTTTTGCGCCGCTCGCTGCGTTGTTCCTCCCCCCGGTGGGGCCTGCCACCGGGAGTCGTTGCGCCTTGCGAGCGGCGCAAAATACCTCGCGATCATCCACGCCCCTCATGAAATATCCGGGCTAGCCGGTTTTGCCATGCGGCCGGCCGCATGTGGGTACGGGCTCCCACACCGCTGCCGCCTCAGCGTGCCGATGGGTGTGGCGCCGCCCGGCGATGCGTGCGACCGGTATCGCAACTCCGGCCCGGGCGATGCATCCGGGAAGCCGCGCGAGGGGCATTTAACACCCTGATAACGCGAGGAAACACGCGCCTTGCCGGACATCGGGTGCGTTGCTAGGCTAGCGGACTTTTCTGCACCTTTTCCGGCGACCATCCGAATGTTCAAGACACTGCGCGGCATGTTTTCCAACGATCTTTCGATCGATCTGGGCACCGCCAACACCATCATCTATGTCCGTGGCCAGGGCATCGTGCTCAACGAGCCCTCGGTGGTCGCGATCCGCCAGGACAAGGTGCCCGGTTCTCCGCGCCAGGTCGCGGCGGTGGGCCTGGAGGCCAAGCGCATGCTGGGCCGCACGCCCGGCAATATCGCCACGATCCGTCCGATGAAGGATGGCGTGATTGCCGATTTCTCCACCACCGAGGAAATGCTCAAGCATTTCATCCGGCGCGTGCACAAGGCGCGCTTCCTGCGCCCGAGCCCGCGCGTGCTGATCTGCGTGCCCTGCGGTTCCACCCAGGTCGAGCGGCGTGCGATCAAGGAATCGGCCGAGGAGGCCGGCGCGCGCGAAGTGTTCCTGATCGAGGAGCCGATGTCGGCTGCGATCGGTGCCGGCATCCCGATCCACGAGGCACGCGGCGCGATGGTGCTGGACATCGGCGGCGGCACTTCGGAAGTGGCGGTGATTTCGCTCAACGGCATCGTCTATTCGCAATCGGTGCGGATCGGCGGCGACCGCTTCGACGAGGCCATCATCAGTTATGTGCGGCGCAACCACGGCACCCTGATCGGTGAAACCACGGCCGAGAAGATCAAGGTCGAGGTCGGCTGCGCTTTCCCGCAAGCCGAGATCAAGGAAATCGAGGTGTCCGGCCGCAATCTGGCGGAAGGGGTGCCGCGCAATTTCACGATCAACTCCAACGAGGTGCTCGAAGCCCTGCACGAGCCGCTGGCCGGCATCACCGCAGCGGTGCGCGCGGCGCTGGAGCAGACCCCGCCGGAGCTGTGCGCCGACGTTTACGAACGCGGCATCGTGCTGACCGGCGGCAGCGCGCTGCTGCGCGATCTGGACAAGCTGCTGTCCGAGGAAACCGGGCTGTACGTGCACGTGGCCGATGATCCGCTGACCTGCGTGGCGCGCGGCGGCGGCCGTGCGCTGGAGCTGATCGACATGCACGGCAACGATTTCTTCGCGCCCGAATAAGTCACGGCGTGGCCGCCCGAGCCGGTAGAGGAAGGTGTTGACGTGGTGCATTCGGGCAATGCCGGGGGAAGTCTGTTCGCCGAAGGGGGCGCCGGCACGCTGCGGCTGCTGGCCTATCTGGCGGCCGCGATGATCCTGATGGTGGCCGATCACCACGGCGGCCATCTGGAGCGCCTGCGCAACGCCGCAGGCCTGCTGACCGGGCCGATCTACCGTCTGGCCGGCACTCCGGCGCGGCTGGCGCGCGGCGTCTCCGGTCATCTGACCGCACAGCAGGACATGATCCGCGAAAACAGCGAGCTGCGCGAACAACTGCTGCTGGCCAATGCGCGACTGGACCGGCTGGCCAGTGTGCAGGTGGAGAACCTGCGCCTGCGGCAACTGCTCGGCGGCACCCGCGGCCTGCGCCTGAACGTGCAGCTGGCAAGCCTGATCGATGTCGATCTGGACCCGTTCCGCCATCGCATCCTGCTGGATGCCGGCAGCCGTCGCGGGGTCAGCGAAGGCCTGGCGGTGATCGATGCCGATGGTGTCGTGGGCCAGGTGCTGGCGGTGACGCCGATGAATTCCAGCGTGATCCTGGTCTCGGACCCGAGCCATGCGATCCCGGTGCAGGTGGTGCGCACCGGGCTGCGCGCGATCGCGTTCGGGACCGGCAGTGTGGATCGGTTGGAAGTGCCGAGCATTCCGCTCAGTGCCGATCTGCGCGTGGGCGATGTGCTGGAAACCTCCGGCATCGGCGGGCGCTTCCCGGCCGGGTTCAAGGTCGGCACCATCCAGCACCTGCATCCGGATGATACCCGGCTGTTCGTGGTGGCCGATGTGCAGCCGGCGGCGCGGCTGGATCGCGGTGGCGAGGTGCTGCTGGTGTGGAACGCACAGTCTCCGGATGACAAGCCGATGGGGCCGCTGCCGGAAGGAGTGATACCGGAGAACGGGGTTGCCGATCCGGCCACGCCGGCAGCAGCGGGTACGCCTTCCGACGCCACGCCGCCGCCTGCTGTACCCGACACGGAGCCTTCGGCCACGGAGCCTTCGGCATGAGCCGGCAACGCAATGGTGGCGGCATTGTCATCGCCACCGTATTGCTGGCGTTCGCGCTGGCGCTGTGGCCGTTGCCGGAGTATCTGGGGCTGTTCCGGCCCAACTGGCTGGCGCTGGTGGTGTGCTACTGGGTGCTGGAGGGTTCGGGTGGTTCACGCATGGGCCTGGGCTGGGCCTTCGTGCTGGGATTGGCGGCGGATCTGGTATTCGGCACGCTGATCGGCGAGCAGGCGCTGCGGCTGTGCGTGATCGCCTTCATCGTGCTGCGCTTCCGCGCGCGGCTGCGCTTCTTCACGCTGCTGCAACAGGCGTTCGCGGTGCTGGCGCTGCTGCTCAACGACCGCATCGTGGTGCTGATGATCCGGGCCCTGAGCGGCGAGGGTATGCCCGGCTGGGAGTTCTGGGTGGCGCCCTGGATCGGGGCGCTGATCTGGCCCTGGCTGTACGTGCTGCTGGATGACATCCGCCTGCGTCTGCGCAGCCGCGACGGATCATGAAGACGCGGCGGCCGCTGCCATGAAAAGAACGCCGCGCCAGCCGATGCGCAATCCGCTGCTTGAGGCCACGACGCAGCGGCGCCGGGCGGTGGTGGCGTTCGTGCTGGTGGTGTTGGCGTTCGTGGTGCTGGGCGCGCGCTTTGCCTGGTTGCAGGTCGCCAGTTTCGACGAATTCCACACCCGCTCGGAGGCCAACCGCATCAAGGCGCGGCCGATCGTGCCGGCGCGCGGGCTGATCTACGACCGCAACGGCCGCCTGCTGGCCGACAACGTGCCGGCCTACCGGCTGGACGCAGTGCGCGAGGATGTCGAGGACCTGGACGACATGGTCGCGCGGCTGCGTGAGGTGATCGAGCTGTCGGACGAGGATGTCGAGAGCTTCCTGGCCACGGCGCGGGCACGGCGCCGCTTCCAGCCGGTGACGATCAAGCTGCGCCTGAGCGAGATCGAGGTGGCGCGCTTCGCCGTGGACCGGCATCGTTTCCCGGGCGTGGAAGTGGTGCCGTATCTGAACCGGCGTTACCCGTTCGGCGAGCTGTTCGCGCATGTGATCGGCTATGTGGGAAGAATCGATGCGGCTGATCTGGAACGCGTTGACGCCTCGCGCTACAGCGGCGCCACGCATATCGGCAAGGCTGGCATCGAGCGTTTCTACGAGTCGCGCCTGCACGGGCAGGTGGGCGTGGAACACATCGAGGTCAATGCCGAGGGCCGGGTGCTGCGCGTGGTCGGGCGCGAGCAGGCGCACGCCGGGCAGGATCTTTACCTGACGATTGATGCCGAACTGCAGCAGGCCGTGGTGGATGCATTCGAGGGCCAGCATGGCGCGGCGGTGGTGCTGGACCCGCGCAATGGCGAAGTGCTGGCGCTGGCCAGTCTGCCCAGCTACGACCCCAATCCGTTTGTCAGCGGCATCGGCCGGCAGGCTTATGCCGAACTGCTGGATTCGCCATCGCGGCCGCTGTTCAACCGGGTATTGCAGGGCGGCTACGAACCCGGCTCCACGCTCAAACCTTTCGTCGCGCTGGCCGGGCTCGAACTGGGCCTGCGCACGCCGCGCGACACGACGTTTTCCTCCGGTGCTTTCAAGCTGCCCGGGCATGAGCGCGAATACCGCGACTGGCGCCGTGGCGGCCATGGCCATGTCGATCTGAAGGAGGCGATGGCGCAGTCGGTCAACACCTACTTCTTCCAGCTCGCGGTGGATCTGGGCATCGACCGTTTCAGCCAGTACATGGCGCGCTTCGGCTTCGGCCAGCCCACCGGCATCGACTTGCTGGGCGAGGCCAGCGGCGTGTTGCCGTCGCAGCAGTGGAAGCGGGCCACGCGCAACGAGGTCTGGTTTCCCGGCGAAACCGTGATCGCCGGCATCGGCCAGGGTTTCTGGGTGACCACGCCGCTGCAGCTGGCGCAGGCCACAGCGATGCTGGCCAATGGCGGCGTGCAGCGCACCCCGCATCTGCTGCGCGCCTCGCAGAGCGGGTTCGATGCGCCACAGATGATGGAACCGGTGGCGCCGCCGGGCGAACCGGTGGTCAGCAGCCCGGCACACCTGGCGGCGGTGGCCGAGGCCATGGTCGCGGTGCTGCATGGCCCCACCGGCACCGCGCGCAACCAGCTGGCACAGTTCGATCTGGATTACCACGTTGCCGGCAAGACCGGCACTGCCCAGCGCATCACCCGCCGCACCGATGTCGCGCTCAAGGTCGACGAATTGCCGTTCAACCAGCGCCACAATGCGCTGTTCGTCGGTTTTGCGCCGACGGACGCACCGCGTGTGGCGGTGATGGTGGTGGTGGAGCACGGCGGCTCCGGCTCCAGCGTCGCGGCGCCGGTGGCGTTGCGCATCATGGACGCCTGGCTGCGCAGGAATCCGGCATGAACGCGCTGTTGTACCGCTGGCGCCACCTGATCGGGCCGCCGCGCGTGGATATTTCGCTGCTGCTGGCGCTGCTGGCGTTGATCGGTGCCGGACTGGCGGTGCTGCACAGTGCCGCCGCCGGCGATATGCGGGTGGTCTGGTCGCAGGCGGTGCGCACTGGCGCCGGTCTGGCCGCGTTGCTGGTGCTGGCGCGGGTGCCGCCGGCGCGGTTGCGGCTGTGGGCACCGTGGATCTATCTGGCCACGCTGGTGTTGCTGTTGCTGGTGCCGGTCTTCGGCACCGGGCGCAGCGGCCGCCACTGGTTGTATCTGGGGTTTTTCTACATCCAGCCGGCGGAGCTGATGAAGATTTCGGTGCCGCTGATGGTCGCGGCCTTCCTCAACGAGCGCGTGTTGCCGCCGGGCTGGGGCGTGTTGCTGGCGTGCGCGGCCATTATTGGCGTGCCGACCGCGTTGATCGCGGTCCAGCCGGATCTAGGCACCGCGATGCTGGTGTGTGCCAGTGGCGTGTTCGTGGTGTTCTTCGCCGGCATGGCGTGGTGGCGCATAGGATTGCTGGCCGGGCTGGCGACGCTGGCGGCACCGATCGGCTGGAATTTCCTGCACGATTACCAGCGCCGGCGTCTGCTGACCTTCATGAATCCGGAAGCCGACCCGCTCGGCGATGGCTGGAACATCATCCAGTCCAAGATCGCCGTGGGCTCCGGTGGCACCTGGGGCAAGGGCTGGGGCCAGGGTACGCAATCGCGGCTGGAGTTTCTGCCCGAACACACCACCGATTTCATCTTCGCGGTGCTGGCCGAGGATTTCGGTTTCGTTGGGGTCTGCGCGATGTTGGCGCTGTACCTGTTCATCATCGGCCGCAGCCTGTGGATCGCGGCCAACGCGCGCGACAGCTTCGGGCGCGTGCTGGGCAGCGCGCTGGCCTGCACCCTGTTCGTCTACGTGCTGGTGAACGGCGGCATGATCACCGGCCTGCTCCCGGTAGTGGGCGTGCCGATGCCGCTGATCAGCTACGGCGGCACCTCCGCGGTGACGCTGCTGGCCGGCTTCGGCATCATCATGTCGCTGCATGCGCACCGGAAATTCCGGGGTTGAAAGCCAGGAGCCTGCGCCGGGTTTCACGGTGCCCGGAAAGGCGAGCCGGGAACAGCGAGTGGTTCCAGTCCGGCGCTGCCTTGCTGGCTGTCAGGCTGCCAGCCGTGCGGCGGGATCAAGGCCGGCGATCAGGGCGTCGAACCAGTCGGCGGTGATGCCGCGTTGCGCCTGCGCACTCTGCGCGGCATTGACCACGGCGCGGAAGGTGGCGGCTTCGGGGTGATCCTTGGCGTACCAGCCCAGATGCTTGCGCGCGATGCGCACACCATGTTCCTCACCATAGAAATCGTGCAGCGCGTCCAGATGCCCGAGCAGGATGTCGCGCACCTGGGGCAGTGAAGGCGGCGGCAAGTCTTCTCCGGTTTTCAGGAAATGCGCGATCCGGCCGAAGATCCACGGCCGGCCCTGTGCCGCGCGGCCGATCAGCAGGCCGTCGGCGCCGGTATGGGTGAGCACGGCGGCGGCCTTCTGCGGCGAGTCGATATCGCCATTGGCCAGCACCGGGATCGCAACCTCGGATTTGATCTGCGCGATGGTGTCGTATTCGGCCTGGCCGCTGTAGTGCTCGGCGCGGGTGCGGCCGTGCACCGCCAGCGCAGCGATGCCGGCCTGTTCGGCGATTTTCGCGATGCGCGGGCCGTTGCGGTTTTCGCAATTCCAGCCGGTACGGATTTTCAGCGTGACCGGCACATCGACCGCGCCGACGACCGCATCCAGGATGCGCCCGACCAGGGCTTCGTCCTGCATCAGCGCCGAGCCGGCCCAGACATTGCAGACCTTCTTCGCCGGGCAGCCCATGTTGATGTCGATGAGTTGGGCGCCGTGCTCGACGTTGAAACGTGCCGCCTCGGCCAGTGCGGCCGGATCGGCACCGGCGATCTGCACGCTGACCGGTGCCGGTTCGCCGTCATGATCCATGCGCCAGCGGCTCTTGCGGGTGCGCCACAGGCGCGGGTCCGAGGTGGTCATTTCCGACACGGCCAGGTCCGCGCCCAGACGCTTGCACAGCAGGCGGAACGGCTTGTCGGTGACACCGGCCATCGGGGCCAGCACCAGCGGTGTGTCGAAAGAGTAGGGGCCAAGTTGCATCGGGGAATTGTAGATGCAACTTCAATTCAAGCCCCAATGTGCGGGGGGGTGTGTACAGGATCATGGATTCATGCGGGCGTTTGGTGTTCCCTCTCCTCCGCTGGCGGGGGAGAAGGTCAGGGTGAGCGGGCGAACGCCGCAGGTGTGAGTGCTTTTGTGTGTCGCTATCGCGGAAAGCCCCCCTCACCCCAGCCCTCTCCCCCATCGGCGATGGGGGAGAGGGAGTGGTTTTCCGCGTTCAAGAGGCAAGTGCTGGAATCAACGAAAGCCAGACGTGAAACCCACATCAACCAAACCGTGCTTTCACCGCGTCGCGCGTGGGCATGGCGGAGGCGGCGCCCGGTGATTCGGTGGCCAGTCCGGCGACGTGGTTGGCAAAGCGCACCGCGTCGATGAAGTCGCCGCCATCCGCTTGCGCCAGTGCCGCGGCCAGCGCGCCGTTGAAGGCATCGCCGGCACCGGTGGTGTCGACCGGGGTCACCGGCGCTGCCGCCACCCGCTCGAAACTTCCGGCGGTACTGAAACGCGATGCGGTGCGGTGTGAGACGAAGGCGCCGGCCGCGCCCAGCGTCAGTACCAGGGTCTGGACCGGCAGCCGCAGCGCCAGCGCATGCAGTTCGCCATCACCGAGCAGGGCCAGCGTGGTGGCATCGATGTCCAGTTGCGCATGGCGCGCGAGCAGGTGGGCGAATTCGGTTTCGTTCGGGGTCAGCACATCGACCAGCGGCAGCAATGCGCCGTCTTCGCCGGCCAGCGCCGGGGCCGGGTTGTGCACCGTCAGCGCCTTGCCGGCGCGCGCCAGTTCCAGTGCGCGGCGCGTGGCATCCAGCGTGATTTCGTGCTGGGTCAGCAGCACCGCCGCGCGCTGGATGACATCGGCCTGTGCGTCGATGAAGTCCGGCGTCAGCGCCATGTTCGCGCCGGAGCCGACCACGATCAGGTTCTGGCCCGAGGCATCCACGATGATCGCGGCATTGCCGCTGGCGTGGTCGTCGCACCATTGCCAGTGCGCGTCGATGTTTTCCTGTTGCGCCAGCGCGGCGGCCTTTTCGCCGATGGTGTCGCGCCCCAGGGCACCGATGAAACCGACCTGTGCGCCTTGGCGTGCGGCTGCGACGGCCTGGTTGAAGCCCTTGCCGCCGGGGCCGGTGGAAAACCGGCCCAGACGGGTTTCACCCGGCACCGGGAAGCTCTCGCTGCGCCAGATGAAATCCTGGTTGTAGGAGCCGACCACGGCCACGCGCGACATGGCTGCCGCCTCAGCCGGCCGCGCAGGCCACGGTGGCGGCGGTTTCGGCCGACACCTGCATCACGTAGATGACGCCGGCGATCGTGGCGGTCATGAAGGTGGCGATTGAGCCGCCCAGCACCGCACGCAGGCCAAAACGGGCGAGATCCTGGCGGCGGTTGGGCGCCAGGCCGCCGATGCCTCCGATCTGGATTGCGATCGAGCTGAAGTTGGCAAAACCACACAGAGCATAGGTGGCCACAAGGATCGCCTGATTGCTCAGCATCATGTCCGGGGTCTTGCAGTTCACGATTTCGGCCAGGTTGAGATAGGCGACGAACTCGTTGATCACCACCTTCTGTCCAATCAGGCCGCCGACCGTGGTCGCGTCCTGCCACGGCACCCCGATGACCCAGGCGATCGGGGCCAGCAGGAAGCCGAACAGCGTGGAAAGATCGGTCGGGCGGCCGATCGCTTCAGCCAGCCCGGTGACATCGCCCAGCCAGGTCAGTGGCCAGTTGATCATCGCGATCAGCGCGATGAAGGCCAGCAGCATCGCGCCGATGTTCAGTGCCAGCTTGAGGCCGTCGGCGGCACCGGCGGCGGCGGCATCGATGACGTTGGCCGACGTTTTTTCCACTTCGATGCGGACGCTGCCGCGGGTCAGCGGATCGCCGGTTTCCGGGATCAGGATCTTGGCGATCACCAGCGTTGCCGGCGCCGCCATGATGCTGGCCGCCAGCAGGTGCTTGGCATAGAACACCTGCTGCGCCTCGTCGCCGCCGCCGAGCAGTGCGACATAGGCCGCCAGCACGCCGCCGGCGATGTGCGCCATGCCGCCGATCATCATCGTCAGCAGCTCGGATTCGGTCATCTTCGCGATGTACGGGCGCACCGTCAGCGGCGCCTCGGTCTGGCCGATGAACACGCTGGCGCAGACACTGGTGGTTTCCGCGCCGGATACCCGCATCACCTTGGTGATCGCCAGTGTCATGAGGCGTACCACCCACTGCATCACGTTGAAGTGGTACAGCACCGCCATCAGCGAGGCGAAGAAGATGATCGTCGGCAGCACCTGGAAGGCGAAGATGAAGCCATAGGTGTCGGTGTTCATCAGGCTGCCGAAGATGAATTCGGAACCGGCGTTGACGAAGCCCAGGATCTTCACGAAACCGTGACCGAGCGCATCGAACACGTCCTTGCCGCCCGGCACCACCAGCACCAGCACCGCGAAGCCGATCTGCAAACCGATGCCGGTCAGCACCAGCGGCCAGTCGATCGCGCGCTTGTTGTTGGAGAACAGGAAAGCCAGGCCGATCAGGCAGGCAAGGCCGAAGATTCCGAACAGGATATGCAGCATGGTCTAGGGGTCCCCGGGCTCCTCGATGCCGGAGCCGACGCGGGAGCGTAGGGCGAGCGCAACACGGTGTGCAAGCGGTGGTGCAGCAGCAACGCGCGTGAAGCGGCCGGCGATGGCCGCGCAGCGGCACTGCCGATATACTGCGCGGCCTCCTCTGGAGAGTAGTCCCGGCCGCCTTCCGGCGCGCCGTCGCAGTGTCCACATGCTTGGCCGGCAGGCCATGGCGCTGAGGATTCCGAATCGGACAAGACCATGGGTTGATGCGATGACCACCGGCCGGGCGGACATCGCATCGGCCTGTGCCGCTGCTCCGCCCGGTACGGATTCAGAACATCATCATGGAAACCCTCCTCGTCTCCACCTTTGCCGTCGCCATCGCCGAGATCGGCGACAAGACGCAACTGCTCGCCTTGCTGCTGGCCGCACGCTACCGCCGTTTCTGGCCGCTTGCCTGGGGCATCCTGCTGGCGACCGTGCTCAACCACGCCGTGGCCGCCTGGCTGGGCGCCTGGCTGGCGGCCTGGCTGTCGCCGGAACTGCTGCGCTGGATCGTTGGCGGTTCGTTCATCGCGGTGGCGCTGTGGACGTTGAAGCCGGACGCCATCGATGATGAAACGGCGCCGGAATCGCGCTATGGCGCGTTCGTCGCCACGACGGTCGCGTTCTTCCTGGCCGAGATCGGCGACAAGACCCAGGTCGCCACGGTGGTGCTGGCGGCGCAGTATTCGCCGCTGTATCTGGTGGTGATCGGCACCACGGTCGGCATGTTGCTGGCGAACCTGCCGGTGGTGGCGCTGGGGGCGAAATTCGCGGATCGGCTGCCGCTCAAATACGCGCGCTGGGGCGCGGCTGCGCTGTTCGCGGTGCTCGGGCTGTGGGTGCTGCTGGTGCCGCCGGGCTAGCTGGCGGCGGTGCCGGTTGCGGCACCGTACACTGGCGTCCGGTATCAATGGGAGACGGACGTGGAATATCGGCGACTGGGGCACAGCGGCTTGCAGGTTTCGGCGCTGTCATTGGGCTCGTGGATCACCTTCGGCGGCGTGCTGTCACGCGGGCAGGTGCGTGAGCTGGTGGCGGCCGCATTCGATGCCGGCATCAATCTGTTCGACAGCGCGGAAAACTACGCCCACGGTGCCGCCGAGCAATTGCTGGGTGATGTGCTGGCCGATCTGCGCCTGCCGCGCGATGCGTTTTGCGTCTGCAGCAAGGCGTTCTTCGGTGCGCAGCCGCAACCGGCTCCGACCCAGCGCGGGCTCTCGCGCAAGCACCTGCGTGATGCCTGCGATGCGGCACTGCGCCGGTTGCAGGTCGAATATCTGGACCTGTTCCTGTGCCATCGTCCGGACCCGGATACGCCGGTGGAGGAAACCGTCGCGGCGATGGATCAACTGGTCCGCGCCGGCAAGGTGCTGTACTGGGGCACCTCGGAATGGCCGGCCGATGCGATCCGCGAAGCAACCCGATTCGCCAGCGCCAACGGCATGGCTGGTCCGGATACCGAGCAGGCGCAGTACAACCTGCTGCACCGCGAGCAGGTCGAGTTCGAATACGCCGGGCTGCACGCTGATCTGGGTCTGGGCCTGATGGTGACTTCGCCGCTGGCTTCGGGCCTGCTCACGGGCAAATACATCGATGGTGCGGTGCCGGCCGATTCGCGGCTGGCGCGCCAGGATGCAGGCTGGCAGCCGAGGATGATGTATGGCCAGGATCGCCCCGCGCGCGAAGCGGCGGTGCAGCGCTTGACCGGGTTGGCGCACGAACTGGAAGTGGTGCCGGCTGTGCTGGCACTGGCCTGGTGTCTGGCCTATCCGCGCGTCAGCACGGTGATCCTGGGGTGTTCGTCGCTGGCGCAGCTGCAGCAGAACCTGCAAGCCTTGGAACTGGCGCCGCAGCTGGACGAGGCCACGCTGGCCCGGCTCAACGCGCTGCCGGGCTGAATCACGCGATATTGATCAACGCATCCGTTGTCACGCATCCGGCAGTGAGCGGCCATCGTTGCCGACTGCAAACAAGCGATCTGTATACGGCGCTTGACATGGGAATGATAATCATTACCATCCGTGGGCGTGGCCTGTCCGGCCCGATTCCCGTTCCTTGCCGAGTACCGACCATGAATCCTGTTCTTCACGCCGTTTCGTCCCATGTTCCCTCGCAGCACCCGGTGTCACTGGCTTCCAGCCAAGGGGGGCGCAGCCATGTCGACAGTCGCGAACTGCTGCGCGGCGAGCGCGAGTTGATCATCCACCACGGTGATCAGGAATACCGTCTGCGCCACACGCAGAACGACAAGCTGATCCTGACCAAGTGAGCCGATGAGCGCCATCGCGCTGCTGCTGCCCCGCCTGCGCCGTGCGCAGGCCCCTGTGCCGTCGGCCCGGCCCGTCTCCGCGCCGGTGCGCGGAGCATCGGCCGCAGCCGTCAACACCATCGATTGGCAGCACCTGGCGCCGGCACTGCAAACCCTGGGGCCGGTATTGCATGTGGATGGGCTGGCCACCGGCGTGGTGCCGGAACTGATTTCATCAGTACCGTGGCCAGCGCGCCCCGAACTGCTCGGGCTGGTCTGTGCACGGCGCCTGGTGGCCAGCGTGCTGGTGGACAGCCATGGTCCGCGTGAATCGCTGCATTTTCTCGGTGCCGGTGGCTGGCCGCTGGCCAGCATCTGGCTGTTGCCCGACAGCGATTTCCTGGCCTGGGAACGTCTGCTCGAACACCTGCCCGACACGCCCACCGCAGACGTGGCCTGGTGGCAGGAACTGCCGCATCATGCGCCGCGCGGTTGTGCCCGGGTCCGGCGTTTCAGCAGTACCCGGCTGGGTGACCACGCCCTGATCGATGCCGCGCCTGCGGCGCATCTTTCCCATATCGGCCGGGAACGGGCACGGCAGATTGCCGCCGTGGCCGGCGCCCGGCTGGATGAATCCACGATCTGAATCCGATGCGGCATGAAGCCGCGTGGCGGGCTTTGCGTCGGCATTAATCTGCCGTCTGCGGATGGGTCCAGAGGCTTGATGTAAACTGGCCGATGTGGAAAATCCCCACACTCCGGTTTTTCGCGCGCGGGGATACTTCATGTACGTCCCGCGCCGTCTTTGCTTATTCAGAGTTGCCATGCCAGACGCCAGCAGCATCCGTACACAGACCGGCCTGGCCCGTGTCGTGGTGGTGGAAGACGACGCCGAACTGCGTGACAGGATTCTGGTTCCGGGTCTGATCGATTTCGGATTCGAAGTGACCGGTGTTGATTCGGCCGAGGCCTTGTACCGGCATATTCTCGGCAATGCCTGCGAACTGGTGGTGCTGGATGTGGGCCTGCCGCAGGAGGACGGCTTTTCCGCCGCCACCCATTTGCGCGATGCCCTGGGCATGTCGGTGGGCATCGTGATATTGACTGGCCGCGATGCAGGGCAGGATCGGGTGCGCGGCCTGTCCGGCGGCGCCGATGCCTATCTGGCCAAGCCACTGCAGATCGAGGTGCTGGCCGCCACGCTGCACAGCCTGCTGCGGCGCATGAAAGCGGCACCGGCCGGGATCGAGACCGCACCGCTTCCAACCCTGCCCGAATGGCGGCTGGAATCGGATGGCTGGTGCCTGCGTTCGCCCAAGGGCAAGTCGATGGCGCTGACGCTGGCCGAGCGCCGCGTGATGACGCTGCTGGTGGCGGGCGGCGGCGAGCCGGTCGAACGCGAAATCCTGATCGCCGAATTGACCGAGGATGTCGCCAGCTTTGATCCGCATCGCCTGGAAATGATCGTGCACCGCCTGCGCCGCAAGGTGGAACAACGCACCGGCCAGACCCTGCCGCTGCGTGCGGTGCGTGGCACCGGCTACGTGTTCGCCAGCGGGGGCTGAGCCGGGGTGCCGTGATTTTTGCGCAGAATCCGCGCAGTTCAGATGTCAGATGCGCGGCAAAAGCAAGAGTTCACATGTGTTTTCAATCACAGATTTCATATTTTCACGCCGCTGGACGAGATTCGGAACGGCTCCATGCCGCATTGCAGCATGATTTCGCCTGATCGGATGATCGCGGCAGATGGGAAGTGAAAGAGTGTGTGAGTTTGGGTGCGTGAAGTGCCGTCATGCAGTAGCGAGCATTGATTGGGTACGGTCCCGTGCAATGCGGGTCCGGTTTGCCATGTCTCGTATTTTTTGCTGGAAGAAGAACAGGGTGGGAAATCCATGAACAAGACTTCCGTTTTCGTGCGCTCCGGCGCGCGTCTGCTGGCGGCGTGCCTGGGGCTGTTGTCCCTGGCAGCGGTCCAGGCGCAAACGCCGGTGGTGACGCCTTCACCGGCAGCGGCCGAGGCACTGCTCGGTGAGCAGTTCTGTTTCGATGTGCCGTGGGAAAATACTGGTTCGCCCGGTTACGGCCCGTACCTGCGCGTACTGCTGCCGCCAGAGGTGCTGTTTGACGGTGCGCAGATGTTCGGCAGCAACCTGACCGTCGTCACCAATACAACGTTCCCCCCCGCGCCGGGCAACACCCTGGCCGACCCCCTGTTCCTGCCGGCGACCGCGCCGGGCAACCAGGTCACCGCGCCGGAAGGCTGGCGGATGGTGGTTCTGGAAATGCCGCTCGGCTCGGTGGTGGCCAACGGCCCGGACCTGATTACCGAGCTGTGTGTGAACACCAACAACACGCCGCCGAATCTGGCCGACATCGGCAACCCCTATCCGATCCAGATCACCCCGCTGTACCGCTACGGCGATTCCCCCACCGGTTCCAGCACCGAGGCCGGTAGCACTGTCAATCCGACGATCACCCCGCAGGTGCTGATCCTGACCAAGGAAAACACCGCACCGGAAGACGAGCGTCCGCCCGGCCCTGTCTGGCAGTACGACTATGTACTGAGCGTGGACATCGCCAGCGCCGCGCTGATCAGCCCGCTGACCCTCACCGATACCCTGCCGCCGAACGTCCAGTTCGTGGGCCCGGTGACGATCACGGGGGGCGATAGCTGCTCCACCACGACACCTTCCACCGCCACACCGGGCGGTGAACTGGAAGTCGTCTGTAGCGGAAACCATTTGGGTGCACCGGGTGGCGGCGATGTTGTCGTCAGCTTCCCGGTCTACATCACCGACATCCTCGACGAAACCGGCTGCGGCACGCAGCTGCTGACCAATACCGCCACGGCCAACGCCAGCTATCTGCCCCCAGGCGCCGGCGCCATCGTGCTGCCGGAAGACACCGATCAGTCGCAGGTCACGGCAAAGCACGTCGCGGTGCAGAAGAGTGCAAGCGCCAGCTCCGGCACCCCGGACGGCACCGTCACCTATACGCTTAACTTCCAGACCACCGAATATGGCGTCACCGATGCGCTGACCGTGCTGGATACGCTGCCCGATGGCGTGGATTTCAATATCGGCAGCGCCCAGATCACCATCGGTGGTAGTGGCCCGAACGGCATCACGCCGGTCTACTCCCCGGGCGTCAACGACACGCTGGAATTCGATGTGCGCGCCGCCAACGGTGCCAACATCCCGGCCGGCACCGCGATCCAGATCACCTATACCGCGGATGTGCTCCAGCTCTACAAGGGCAATGGTGCGCCGGTGCTGGCCGCTGACCCGCTGACCAATACCGTCGTGGCGACTTACGGCCTGACCGCTGGCGCTGGCGCCTGCACCGACGGTTCGGCTGCGACCGTGACGATTGACCCGGTCGCAATTCGCAAGGAACTGCTCAGCACCGGCCCGTTCGTTCCGGGCGACTACGTGACCTTCCGCCTGTCGATGGCGATCCCGTCGGGCGATACTAAGAATGTGGTCTTCACCGACTACTTCCCTTTGCCGGTATTCGACGTTGACGACATCAACTTGACCTACGGCGGGCCGGATATCTTCCGTGCGATGCCGCCGGCCGACAACGAGGACACGTTGGACCTGATCCCGACGGCGACCATTGATTCGGATGCCAATGCGTTGATCCTGACCTATCCGGACATCAACACCACGACGGCGCAGGTGGTGGCGGTTGACGTGCGCGTGCGGGTTCAGCCGGATGCCTTCGCCGATGACCTGTTCCTGACCAACGTCTTCCGCGGCACGTCCAACAACAGCATCAATGAATCGGCTGCGGGCGAAGCCCCGGTCCAGATCCATGTGCGCGCGCCGGATCTGACGATGACCAAGGGCGTGCTCAGCACCAATGGCTCGGGCACGATCAGCCCGCCAGCGGCAACGCTGCCGGTGAATGGAAACCTGACCGGTGCCGATGCCGGTGACCAGGTGGTCTATCGCCTCACGATTGAAAACACCGGTGGAGCCGATGCCTACACGCTGGTCGCCACCGATACCGTGCCGGCCGGCCTGGCCTGCACCACGGCGACCGCAGCGCGCGCCGATGGGCAAACGCTGAGCATGACCGGCAACCTGTTCAATCCAACAGGTGCCACCTTGAGCATTCCCGGTGACGCCAATGCGCCGGTGTTGCTTGCCGGCGGTGCCACGCCCGCCGGTTCGGATACCGCCTACATCGACGTGACCTGCACCATCGCCAGCAATGTGCTGCCGGGCGCAGGCCCGATCACCAACACCGCCAGCGTCACCTGGGCCCCGTATCACGGCCCGACTTGCTCGGCGGCTCCGACTGATCCTGCTTGCGTGGAAACCTTCCCGCCGGTCACCGACACCGCCGATGTCGGCATCCGCAATGTCGCGCTGACCAAGAGCATCGTTGCCACGTCCGAAGCTGCCAGCACCAATCCCAACGTGCTGATCGGCGAAATCGTGCGCTATCGCCTTGTAGTGGAAGTGCCCGAGGGCCAGATTCCCAATGCCGTGGTGCGTGATGCCTTGCCGAACGGCATGCAGTATCTGGGCAATGCCCGCATTGCTTTGGTTTCCAACGGTGGTCTGACCGCAACCGGCGTCGGTGCGGGCGCCACCATGACGACGCTGCCGGCAGCACCGATGACCTCCGCAGGCGCAGCCATCGACGCCACCGCAGGACAAGGCGGTTCTGGCACCTTCAACTGCACTGGCACAACCTTCAACGAAGGTACGGACCCATGCTTCAGCCTGGGTGATGTGACCAATGCCGACAGCGATGCCGATGCCGAGTTCATCGTCATCGAGTTCAACGCGCTGGTGCTGAACGTCAGCGGCAACGCCCCTGGCACCACTCGCAACAATAACTTCCGCGTTGGCAGCGGGACGACTCAGGTCGGTCCGGTTTCCGGCAATGTCGGTGTCACCATCCGTACCCCGAACGTCACTGTCGGCAAGAGCGTCAGCCCCAACAGCGGCGTGCAGGCCGGCGATCCTGTCACCTACACGCTGACCATCAGCAACGGCTCTGCTGCCACCGTGATGCCGGCCTATGACGTGGTCGTCAATGACGTGCTGCCGGCGCAGTTGGAGCTGGTCAGCATCACAGGTACCACTTCGACAGGCGGTGCGAGCGCGTTCGTCGATACATCCAACATCCCCGGCAACACCATCTCCGGCACCATCGACGTGATTCCTGCAGGTGGATCGGTGACGATCACTTACTCCGCGACTGTGCTGGTTGCGGCGGCACCCGGTTCTTCCATCATCAATGCCGTCAACGCCGGCTGGAGCAGTCTGCCGGGCGACAGCGGCACCGGCCCGAACGACACCGGTTCCACTACGCCGGGCGCTCCCGGTGCCACGAATGGCGAGCGCGAATTCACTGGCAACGCCAACGCCCCCATCGGCGTGACCCCGGTCACGCTGGGCAAGGCCCTGGTCGGCACTTCGCTGGGCTATACCGGCGGCGCGGGTCTGGCGATTGGTGAAATCGCCACGTTCCACATCACCGCGACGATTCCCGAAGGCACCACGCCGCAGCTGACCATCACTGACGAGTTGCCGAATCTGATGACGGTGGTTGGTACGCCGACGGTGGTCTCGACCGGCAGCGGCATGACCGTTGCGGATGGCAGCGGCTCGCCGGTGGTTAGTGGCGCCGACAACCACATCGTCACTTTCAACTTCGGCCAGGTGATCAATCCGGTTGACAACAACAGCCCGACGCCGCAGACCATCGTGGTGGAGGTGCGGGGCCGCCTGCTCGATGACGCGGCGCCGTATTCCAACAACAACGGCGAAACCCTGACCAACCGTGCGTCGGTCAACTTCGGCACCGGCACCGAAGGCAGTGCCGAGGCGGAAGTGAACGTGGTCGAGCCCTTGCTGTCGATCAACAAATCCAGCCCGATCACCAGCGGCCAGGCCGGCGAAACCGTCAGCTTCACCGTGACCGTGGAACATCTGCCGACTTCAGCCATGGAGGCGCGCACGGTGCAGGTCATCGACACCCTGCCGACCCCGGCCGGGCTGCAAGGCCTGACTGTGACCAGCACTGCGCTCACTGGTGGCGGTTGTCCGGTTGCTCCGGATCCGGTGCCGGTGGTGAGCGACAGCAGTAACGCTTCCGGTCTCGACATCCTGGTCGAATTCCTGCCGCTGGGCTGCTCGCTGGAAATCCAGTACAGCGCCACGCTGATGAACGATGTCGTGGTCAATACCGATGTCGTCAACACCGCCAACCTGACCTGGCATTCGATCGATCCGACCCATCCGGATGCTGACGAAGGCCGCGATTACAGCGACAGCGACGACCACACCGTGCGGATCTCCTCGCCGGGCATGAGCAAGTCCGTGTTCGCGGTGAACCCGGACATCGGTGATGGCGAACTGGGTGTGGCGCCGGACGTGCCGATCGGTGGTGAGGTGACCTATCGCTTCACCGTCGAGTTCCCGGCCGGTGACAGCTTGGCGGCACAGGTTTACGACCAGTTGCCGGTCAACACCGTGTCGATGAACGTGGTGTCCTCGCGCATCGTGGCGGTCGGCAATGCCATCAGTGGCATCAATGCCACTTCGACGCCGGTAGCCGGTACGCCCGGCACGCCGGTGGGCGTTCCCAGCGACGGCGCCGATGCGGACAGCTACAACGACCGCGTGACCTGGAGCCTGGGCGACCTGCGCGCCGCCACCAGCGGCGACCGCACGATGACCTTCGAGGTGGTGGCGCAGGTGATGGATACCGGGCAGACGGCCGGTGGCGTCACCGTCACCAACACCGCCGGCTTCACCGCCAGCTCGATCCCGACGCCGATCACCGCGACCGCCAACGTCGATATCGTCGAGCCGCTGCTGGATATCGCCAAGGCGCTGACGCTGCTGAACGGCGCGGCGATCGATCCGGCGCACATCGTGCAGGCCGGCGACGTGCTGACCTTCCAGATCACGCTCTCGCATCAGGCCGCTTCCACCGCGACCGCGTTCAACGTGGACGTGACCGACGTGCTGCCCAACCCCGGCGTGGACTACCTCACCGGCTCGGTCGGCGGCACCTGTGGCGCGACCGCCGACGCCAGCGCGCATCCGACCATGGTGTTCTCGTTCAACGAGCTGACCAAGGCCGATGCAAGCTGCACGATCACGTACCAGGCCACCGTCACCAACGATGTGAATCCGGGTACGACCTACCAGAACCTGGCATCGGCGGCGTGGGACTCGCTGGAGAATCCACCGACCCCGGCAGATAACGGCAACCGCCGTGGCAGCACCGGTACAGTGCGCGACAACTTCACCATCCTGGCGCCGACCCTGGCCAAGGTGGTGGCGTCCACCTCGCTGGGTGATACCGGCACGGGCCAGCACACCGGCCTGGATGATCTGGCCATCGGTGAGCAGGTCACCTACACGCTGACCATCGGCTTCCCGCAGGGCACCACGCTCAATGCGGTGCTGGTGGATACCTTGCCGGCGGGCCTGCGTGCGATCAGCGCAAGCACGGTGCCGGTGTTCGGAAACACCGGCATTTCGACTGGTTTCAGTGCTCCGGTGATTGCGCCGGATGGCAGCAGCGTGACGTTCAACTTCGGTGCCATCGTCAACCCGGCCAACGGCATCACCACCGATGACTGGATCTCGGTCCAGGTGACGGCGGTGGTGGAAGATGCTGCGGCCAACGCAGATGGTGTGGTGTTGACCAACACCGCCGTCTTCAGCAATGGCAGCTCGCCGGATGTGCAGGATCAGGAAAGCGTCGAACTGGTTGAACCGGATCTGGCGCTGGCCAAGGCCATGGCGGCCGGCACGACCGGCGGCAGTGCCGAGATCACGCTGACCATCACCAACAACGGCACCGGCCCGGCTTACGACGTGGTGCTGGAGGATGTGCTGTCGAACACGGTGTGGAATGCGTCGAGCGTCACGCTTGGCACCACGCCGGCCGGTTTCACCGGTGCGGTGCTGGCTGATACGCCGGCAGCAGGCCAGACCACGGTGCGTTTCAGCAGCAATGCCGGTGTCGGCCTGCTGCCGGGCGCCAGTGTCACCGCGACGTTCAATGCCACGCTGGCGGTGTTCCCGCCGGAACAGAACCCGGTGCCGAATACCGGCACGATCACCGACAACAGCTCCATGCCGGGTGACCCGGACGATGAGCGTGACTACCCGCCCGTGGAAGATGATGCCTCGCTCGGATTCCCGGATCCGGTCGTGACCAAGAGTGTGACCAACACCGGCAGCGGTACCAGTGGCGCCTTCGTGCCGGGCGATGTGGTGGTGTTCGAAATTCTGGTCGCCAATATCGGCCAGGCGCCGTTGACCGGTGTGACGCTGACCGACATCGTGCCGACCAATACCACGTTCGATGCCGCTGGCAGCCATGCCGACTGGGCACCGTCCTGCGCCGATGGCGCGGTAGCGGGCACGAACTGTGCACTGGGCACTGCGTTCGACGTGGCGGCCGGCAGTTCGGTGGCACGCACCTTCGCGGTGCGGATCGACAACCCGCTGCCGTTCGGCGTGGACCAGGTCGCCAACCAGGCGATCATGACCTCGCCCGACCTGCCGCCGGGCGATCCGACCGTGCCCAGCGACGATCCGGATACGCCGACCCCGGATGATCCGACCATCGTGCCGATCGTGGCCGCGCCGGATCTGGTGCTGACCAAGGTCGATGACGTGGCAGGCGGCGATGTTGCGCTGCCGGGCGACACCATCGTGTACACGCTGACCTACCAGAACGTCGGCAACCAGCTGGCGACCGGTGTGACCATCACCGAAACGGTGCCGGCCAATACCACGTTCAACGCCGCCGCCAGCGCTCCGACGGTGTGGAGCTGTGACGGTGTGGCTGCGGGCTCGACCTGTACCCTCACCATCGGTGATGTGCCGGGTGCAAGCACGCCAGTCGATGTGTACTTCGCGGTGGTGATCGATGATCCGGTTGCCGCAGGCACCACCACCATCGGCAATACCGCCGTGGTGGCCGCCGGCCCGGGCAATCCGGCCGATCCGACGCCGGACAACAACACCGACGACGAAACCACGCCGCTGGAAGGCACGCCAGGGCTGCAACTGACCAAGACCGATGGCGATGTCAGCACGGTGCCGGGCGGTGTCGTGGCCTACACCCTGCGCTACTGGAACAGCGGCGATCTGAACGTCGACAACGGTGTCATCACCGAGACGGTGCCGGCCAATACCGTGTTCGTGCCCGGCGCACCGAGCACTGCGGGCTGGGTCTGCGCACCGGACAACAGCGCAGGTTCGAGCTGTACGCTGGCGGTCGGCACGTTGATCGGTCAGACCACGGCTGCCGATGCGGCGAGCGCGACCTTTGCGGTGCAAGTCGATGACCCGCTGCCGGCTGGCGTGAATGCGGTGTTCAACGCTGCCGTACTGGGCACCACCGATCCGGGTGGCCCCGAAACCCCGCCGGCCACCGATGACACGCCGGTGACCGCAACGCCTGACCTCGCGATCACCAAGACCGCCGGCGCCACCAGCGTCGAGCCGGGTGACGTGCTGGTCTACACCCTGAGCTACCAGAACATCGGCAATCAGGGTGCGACCGGTGTGGTCATCACCGAAACCGTGCCGGCCAATGTCACCTTCAATGCCGGTGCAAGCACGCCGGGCTGGAGCTGTGCCGATGGTTCGGCGGCGGGAACGCCCTGCACCTTCAGTGTGGTGGGTGAAGTAGCGGCCGGTGCGGCGGCGGTCAACGTGCTGTTCGCGGTCAACATCCCCGATCCGATCCCGGCAGGCGTAGAAGACATCTTCAACGCGGTGTCGATCGCCGATGACGGCAGCAACGGCCCGGATCCGACCCCGGACAACAACCAGGACACCACCACAATCCCGGTGGACGCGATGCCGGCGCTGACGGTCAGCAAGACCGACAGCGGCGTCAGCGTGGGCGCGGGCGACACCCTCAGCTACGCCATCAGCTACCAGAACACCGGCAACCAGAACGCCAGTGGCGTGGTGCTGACCGAAACCGTGCCGGAGCACACCACCTACAGCGGCGGCGGCTGGAGCTGTACGCCGAATGCCGATGCCGGCTCGGTCTGCACCCTGCTGGTGGGTGACGTGGCGGCCGGTGCCAACGGCAGCGCCAGCTTCGTGGTGACCGTGGCCGACCCAATCCCGGCCGGTGTGGAAAACATCGCCAACCGCGTGACGGTCCATTCCGATGGTGATGGTGGCGAACCCGATGAGCCGCCGCCGGGTCCGGGCGAGCCGGGTCATGACCCG
The DNA here is from genome assembly GCF_037478135.1 of Denitratimonas organivorans. Taxonomy (NCBI): domain Bacteria; kingdom Pseudomonadati; phylum Pseudomonadota; class Gammaproteobacteria; order Lysobacterales; family Lysobacteraceae; genus Denitratimonas; species Denitratimonas organivorans. Next base: position 113,874 of record NZ_JBBHDV010000009.1, on the reverse strand, counting down.
ACCGATCCGCGTCAGGACGAGGAAGACACCCCGGTGGATGCCCTGCCGGAGCTGGTGGTGACCAAGACCGACAACGGTGCCGAGGTGCAGCCGGGTGACAGCATCACCTACGAGATCGGCTACCAGAACATCGGTGACCAGAACGCCACCGGCGTGGTGCTGACCGAAACCGTGCCCGAACACACCACGTTCAGCGGCAGCGGCTGGGTCTGCGCGCCGGATGCCAACGCCGGTTCCACCTGTATCCATGAGGTGGCGGGCGAAGTGGTGGCCGGTGCGGCGGTGGTGACGGTGCCGTTCGTGGTGACGGTGGACGACCCGCTGGCTTCCGGTGTGGATCTGATCGCCAACCGCGTGACGATCCATTCCGATGGCGACGGTGGCGAACCCGACCAGCCGCCGCCGGGTCCGGGTGAGCCGGGTCATGACCCGACCGATCCGCGCAATGACGACGAGGAAACGCCAGTCGAAGCGATTCCGGATCTGGTGATCGTCAAGCGCGCCAACAATCCGGTCGCGGTGCCGGGCTCGGTGCTGGGCTTCACCCTGACCTACAGCAACGTCGGTGACCAGGACGCCACCGGCGTGGTCATCACCGAAACCGTGCCGGCCAACAGCACCTTCAACGAGGCCGGCAGCACGCCGGGCTGGAGCTGTGCCGATGCCTCGCCCAGCGGCACCGTCTGCGAATGGACGGTCGGTGACCTGGCGGCGGATGGGGTTGAACACGAAGTGGTGTTCGCGGTGACGGTGCTGGCTTCCGGTGGCATCGAGAACGTCGCCAGCATCGACGACGATGGCAGCAACGGTGACGACCCGACCCCGGACAACAACACCAGCGATGTGCGCGTCATGGGCAATCCGACCTGGATTCCGGTCGATTCACCCTGGGCACTGCTGCTGATGGCAATGGCGCTGGGCCTGTTGGCCATGCGTCACCGGGCTAGGTTGAGCTGATCCGACCAAGGTTCCGGCGGGACCAGCACCTGCCGGAACCGCTGTCGACAATCAGGAAAAAGACAAGCCCCGCCACACGGCGGGGCTTTTTTGTGCCTGTGATTTTTGGCTTGTCGCGCCCCCTTGGGGTGCGCTGACCCAGGTCGGCTCAAGCGCCGCAGGCGCGGAGCCGACGGTGGCTTGCGCGAGCGGCCTGGCGGGCAACTTGGGCGGGTGAATGATCGGCTCCACCGCTTCGCGGTTTGAGCTGACCTGCGACATCCCGCATCCGCATGTCACGAATCGCGTGCGGCGCTGCTCTATGATTCGGCAACCCTTGTTGGAGCACCTCACATGTTTTTTGTCTGGATCCTGCTGGCCTTCGTCGTGATCTCGATCTTCCGTGGCGTGAAGTCGGTACCGCAGGGCTTCGAATACACGGTGCAGCGCTTCGGTCGCTACACCCACACGCTCTCGCCCGGGCTGGGTTTCATCGTGCCTTGGGTGGATGCGGTCGGGCATCGCATGAACATGATGGAGCAGGTGCTGGATGTGCCCAGCCAGGACGTCATCACGCGCGACAACGCGGTGGTGAAGGTGGATGGCGTGGTGTTCTTCCAGGTGCTGGATGCGGCCAAGGCGGCCTACGAGGTGGCCGAGCTGGAAGTCGCCATCCTCAATCTCGTCATGACCAACATCCGCACCGTGCTGGGCGCGATGGACCTGGACGAATCGCTCTCCAAGCGCGACGAGATCAATTCGCGCCTGCTGGCGGTGGTCGATCAGGCCACCCATCCCTGGGGCGTGAAGGTCAATCGCATCGAGATCAAGGACATTCAGCCGCCGCGCGACCTGATCGATTCGATGGCGCGGCAGATGAAGGCTGAGCGCGAAAAGCGCGCCAATATTCTGGAGGCCGAAGGCTTCCGCGCCGCCGCGATCCTCAAGGCCGAAGGCGAAAAGCAGGCTGCCGTGCTGGATGCCGAAGGCCGGCGCGAAGCTGCGTTCCGCGATGCCGAGGCACGCGAGCGCCTGGCCGAAGCCGAGGCCCGCGCCACCACGATGGTGTCCGAGGCCATCGCGCAGGGCGATGTGCAGGCGATCAATTATTTCGTCGCACAAAAATACGTCGAAGCGCTGAAGGATTTCGCCGATTCGCCGAACCAGAAGACGCTGCTGCTGCCGATGGAAACCACCGGCGTACTGGGTTCACTGGCCGGCATCGTCGAGCTGACCCGTGCTTCCGGCAACGCGGCCGCAGCGACATCTTCAAACGAAGGTGCAGCGGCGCGCCCGCGCGTCCCGCGTGTCACCACCGACCCGACACCCCCGGCCAGCCCGCAGTGAGGTAAGCGCGATGGAATGGATCGGAACGGCATGGTTCTGGGCAGGGCTGGCATTGGCACTGTTCGCCGCCGAAGCGCTGTTGCCCGGCGCCTTTCTGTTATGGCTGGGATTCGCCGCCGCCGCGCTGGCGTTGATCCTGGTGCTGCTGCCGGATCTGGGGCTGGTGACGCAGTGCATCGTGTTCGCGCTGCTGGCGCTGGCCTCGGCCGGTCTGGGCTGGAAACTGCGCGGACAGCGGGTCGAGCGCAATGACAGCCCGCTGTTGAACCGGCGTTCGGCGCAATTGGTCGGGCGCACCCTGCCGCTGGTGCAGCCGATCATCAATGGCCGCGGCCAGGTACGCATCGACGATGCCTACTGGGTGGTCGAAGGGCCCGACCTGCCGCTGGGCGCCAATGTGCGCGTGATCGCCGCCGACACCATGCTGCTGCGCGTGGTGCCGGTGGATTGACGATGGCTGCGGCGATGCTGGCGAGCCGGCTTGGGATGCAGGCTAATCACAACAACGAAACCCTGCCAGGCCTCGCAGCAAACCACGTAGCCCGGGCAAGCGCAGCGCACCCGGGGCTGGAATCTCCGGTAAAGCCCACCCCGGGTGCGGCTATGCGTTACCCGGGCTACTTGTTGCGGTTCGCTGTGATGCTGTCTGGAGGCTCAGCCACGTTTTCGGAACAGGCCGACAAGCAGTCCGATCAGCGCACCGGCACGGTGCGCCTCGAGTACCACCGGGAACCCGTGCTGCACGGGATAACCGGGCAGGCTTTCCAGCAGCAGTTTCAGCGCGATCAGTAGCAGCCCGGCGGCGCCGATCCAGCCGCCACGGCGTATCAGCAGCCAGGCGGCGCAGCCGTGCAGCAGGCCGGACAGGCCGGCATAAGCCTGCTGCGACGGCATCAGAAACAACAAAGCGACGGACAGCAGCGGCATCATCAGCGCACTGGCGCGCAGCAGCGCATCCAGTTCATGCCGGCGCCGGGCGATCAATGCGAGCAGGCCGGCACCGGCCAGGTTCAGTGCGGCGTGCGGAGCATCGATATGCGCCAGATGCCCGCTCCACAGGCGCCAGAGCTGGCCGCGTGCCAGTTGGCCGCGCTCCAGTACCAGCAGGTCAAAGGCGCCGGGCCACCACAGGCTGGCCAGCGCCAGCGCGATGCTGGTGCTGGCGACGATCAGCGCCGGCGCGAGGCCAGCATCAGCGCCAGTGCGCCCAGCAGCAGGGCCAGTTCCCATGTTCCGATGCTCCCGCCGCCTGATTTGCCACGCCATGCATCACCGCTGCGCCGGTCGTACAGCTCGGCACGGCCATCCTCGCCTGCACGCATGGCGAATTCGCGGATCGCGCTGTCCAGCTTCGGGATCATGTCGTCCACCGCCGCGTTGAAGCTGGCCCGCGCCAGGGTTTCGCGGCGCTCGTCCGAACGCACGCCGGTGGACTGGAGGTCGCGCTGATCCTGTCCGGGTGCGCGCAGCAGCAGCGCGTGGCTGCGGATATCGAACACCGTGGTTTCGACAAACGTGCTGACCTGGTTGCGCGTGGCCGGGATCGTGTAGGCGCCGATGATGGTCCAGTACAGGAACGAGGCGCCGGTTTCGTTGCGCTGGCTGATCTGGTCGTAGGACACCAGCGCGACCAGATCCAGGCCATGCATCCGTGCGATCTGCTCGAGGTTGTCGAAGCCGCCGCCACGGCGCAGATAGCTGTCGGGCACGATCTCAATGCGTTCAATGAAGTCCTGTTCGCGGAATGCGTGGCGCACCTTTTCCAGCAATTGCTCGCGGTTGGCGACGGTGAGCCCGGGCGGGCTGCTGGACGAGGGTACAAACATCAATCCGACCCGCGCCGGCAGCGGAATCCGTGGCGTGCCCGGTTCGACCGGCTCGAACGGCGTGCCCTTCGGGTAGAGGAAATCGACCACGCTGCTGGAATGCCCGCTGCGGTCGCCGTAACTGGATAATACGCCGGCACAGCCGCCGAGCAGTGCCATTGCAATCATCAGCAGGGCCAGAGGCAGGATGCGGGTTCTGGCGTGATGCGGCGCGGATTCCATGTCATTCACCGGGATGTACCTGTGTGGCTGCGGAAACGGCATTGTAGGGGCAGGGGTGGATGGCGCGGCTTCGCTGGTCGAGGCCTTCAAGCCGGGGTTGAAGCGATGGATTGCGAAGCCGGGGTTTCGGCTGGGAACGGGTTTTAACTGTGATGTTGGGAGGTGCGGCGAGCGTATGCAGGACGGCCCCGGTAATCGCGCCCCCCGTTCGGGTGCGCGATGTACTAGGCGTAGGATTCAACCTTCGCGCGCGATCGCGCGCCAGCCGATGTCGCGGCGGTGGAAGGCGTGGGCCCAGCTGATCGCGTCCACGCCGGCGTGGGCACGGCGTTGCGCATCCCATACCGAGTCCCCCAGCGCGGTGACGCACAGCACCCGGCCGCCGGCGCTCAGTACACGGCCCTGCGCATCCAGCGTGGTGCCGGCGTGGAATGCCTTGACATCATCGGGCAGCGAATCCAGCCCAGTGATGACATCACCGGTCACCGGACTGTCCGGATACGGGCGTGACGCCATCACCACGCCCAATGCGGGGCGTGCATCCCATTCGGCCTGCAGCTGGTCCAGGCGACCATCAATGCCGGCTTCAACCAGATCGACCAGATCCGAAGCAAGGCGCATCAGCACCGGCTGGGTTTCCGGATCGCCGAAACGCACATTGAACTCGATCACTTTCGGTGCGCCGCTGGCATCGATCATCAGCCCCGCATAGAGGAACCCGGTGAACGGCACGCCATCGGTGGCCATGCCGGCAACGGTCGGCTCCACCACCTCGCGCATGATCCTGGCGTGGATCTCCGGGGTCACTACCGGTGCCGGTGAATAGGCGCCCATGCCGCCGGTGTTGGGGCCGGTATCGCCATCACCGACGCGCTTGTGGTCCTGGCTGGTGGCCATCGGCAGTGCGTGGCGGCCGTCGACCATCGAAATGAAGCTGGCTTCCTCGCCTTCGAGGAATTCCTCGATCACCACCCGCGCGCCGGCATCGCCGAAGGCATTGTCTTCGAGCATGTCGCGCACCGCCGCCTCGGCCTCGGCCAGCGTCAGCGCCACGATCACGCCCTTGCCGGCGGCCAGGCCATCGGCCTTGATGACAATCGGTGCGCCCTTTTCACGCAGATAGGCCAGTGCAGCCTCGACTTCGGTATGCACCGCGTAGAACGCGGTCGGAATGCCGTGCCGTGCAAGAAAATCCTTGGCGAAGGCCTTGCTGCCTTCCAGTTGCGCGGCGGCAGCGCTCGGGCCGAACACGCGCAGCCCGGCGGCACGGAAACGGTCCACCACGCCGGCCACCAGCGGCGCCTCCGGCCCGACCACGGTCAGCGCCACGTTTTCGCGCTGCGCCAGCGCCAGCAAGCCGTCGATATCGTCGGCCTTCACTGCCACATTGCGGCATTTGGCTTCATGCGCGGTGCCGGCATTGCCCGGTGCGACGAGGATTTCGCTGGCACGCGGCGACTGCGCCAGCTTCCACGCCAGCGCGTGTTCGCGCCCGCCGGAACCGATGACGAGGATTTTCATGTGGAGGTTTCCCGGGTGGTGCCGCAGCGGTGCCGACCGGAGGCACGCGCGGCGAAGGCCAAAAAAAAAGCCCGGTGCGCAGGGGAACGCACCGGGCTGCTCTGCGCGCGCAAGTGTGCCGAACGCGCAGGTTGGGGGCAAATCAGGTGCTCATGGTGCGGGCTCTTCGGTCGGAAAACTCGCATAGAGTGTGACGTTATCGAAACCCTGGCCATCCTTGCTTTGGAGGGTAAGGTTGTACCAGCCGCTGGCAGGCGATGTCAGGGTGATGATCTTGTTGTTGCCCGGGTTCGTGGATGCGTCATCGAAGTCTTCCGGGGTGGGATAGCCTCCGCGCTTGCCGAACAGGTCCACATCGCCGCTGCCACCCACGGCACGGATCACGGTGGTGTCCGTGCCCGGCGGAATGAACACGGTGGCGTAGGCGCGGTTGCTGGCGGGGCGGCTGAAACCGCTGATCTTGCAACCGTCACGGAGAGTGGGCGTGGCGGCTTCTTCACATTCGGGCAGGTCCGGGATGTCGGGCTGTTCCGGATCTTCGGGGTCTTCAGGATCCACCGGGTCGCCGAAGGACGGGTCGATGTCTTCTTCCCCATCAAGCAGCCAGTAGGCGTAGATGTCGACGCCGGAGAAATAGTCCTGGTTCTTGGCGTGCAGACCGATGTTGTGCCAGACATTGCCCGGCGCATCGATCTGCACCGCTTCGGTGTTGCCATCTTCGGTGGAATTGAAGGTGTCCGGTGTTCCCGGATACGGCCACGTGGGTGAAGCTGCCACGTACAGGTCGACATCGCCCATGCCGTTGCGGGTCTTGATCCACAGTCGGCTGGCATTGGCCGGCGGCAGGATGGAAAGCCAGGCCGTGCCACTTCCTGAAACCTGCAAGCCTTCGACCTTGCAGGCATTGCCCAGCTGGCTGCTGGAAGCGCACAGCGGCAGATTCACCGGAATGTGCTCAGGCTCGGGCGGTGGCGGCGCGCCTTCGAAATCATCCTTGAACAGACGCATCGCCACATCCTGATTGCAGGGCACGGTGTCGCCGGTGTTGAGCAGATAGCAGTCCAGCCAGCTGCGGAATTCCTGATCCTTGCCGTTGCGCACGTTGTCGAGCCAGGTGCGGTAGCCGGGCGCGTAGTCGCCGACCCGGGCCAGCGCCAGCATCGCGTCGATATCGGAACGGTGGCGTTCGAACATGAAGCGCGTGGCCAGATAGCCCCAGACGTAGATGTTGTCCTGCGGGCTGGTGCTGTACTGGTTGTTGAACACCGTCGACAGCGGCACATTGCGTGTGGGTTCGTTACCGACATACCAGACGCTTTCGTCGTTGCGGGCCAGGAACGACAGCGCCATCGCATCGGCCAGCGCCGGGAACTGCGAGGCCGGCAGGTTGCTCAGGAAGAACTGCGCCATGTACTCGCCCACGCCCTCGGTGAACCACACCGCCGAATACGGCGCGGTACCCGGCAGCGCGCTGAAGCCGCCGTGGAAGTTGTAGCGCCCGTCCAGATAGTGGGTGTACTCGTGGTGCAGGTTCCACGGCTCCCAGACGCCGGCTGGCCGGGTCCAGTTGCTGGGTGCGATGAAGGTGATGAAACGCGGGATATTGCCCGGCGTGGCGGGGTTGCCTTCCAGATAGATGCCGCCGTTGTTGGTGCTGTTGCCGAAGAAGGTGGTGGAGTAGCTGGTGTAGTGGCCCTGGTCCTTGAAAATCACCACTTCCAGCGTGTCGTTGTGGTCATTGGCCACCGGCTGGTCTTCGCTCACCGCCATCAGCGTCAGGAAGGCGTCCTTCTGCTGTTGCAACGATTCGCAGATGAAGTCCAGCCGGGTGCTGCTCAGGTCGTGGTTGCGGATGCGGAGTTTTCCGTTATGACACACACGGGCCTGCGATGGCGGCAGGATCATGTCCTGCAGATCCTGCATCGCGGTGCACACGCCGGGGCCATACCAGGCGCAGTTGGCGCTGTCGTACCAGTGCACCATCTCGGCCAGTTTCAGGAAGACGTTGGCGTGGTTCTCCAGCGAATAGAGCGTGGTCAGGGATTTGACCAGATCGCGCGTTTCCTGGCGGAATGTGGCATCGCTGGTGATCCGGAGGAATCTTCCCAGTTCATAGGCCGCATCGGTGATCAGGTACGAGGTCTGGCCCAGATCGCAATCGGTCGGGCAGTTGTCGCGGACAAAGTCGCGCAGCGCCTCACGGAAGCCTTGGTCGTCGACGATCATGTGGGCTTCGCTGTCCGGTTCCCATTGCAGGTTGTAGGAAAGGATGTGGACCTGGCTGACGGCGCCGCGCATTTCGAAAATGCCGCGATAGCTCGCGCTGTCGTAGTGGTTCAGCACGCTGGCCATGGTGTCGAAATTTTCGGTGATGGCATCCACCGCCCGGACGAGGATCAGCGAATCCCGGAGCGCATAGCCATGTTCGGCCGATGCCGGGAAATTGTTCACACGGACACGCTCGCCGAAGGTCCGGATGGCGCTCTTCAGCACACTGCGGAAGGCGGCGGTGTCGAAGTTCAGCGCGCTGCGGTCGCCGGCGTAGTAGCCGGTGCGAAGGAACATGATCAGCTGGGTGATCTGCGTGCTGTTGTTGCCGGGATAGTTCTGCGCGGCCGCCAGATAGGCGCTCGCCACGGCGGTCATTTTCGCTTCGGTGAAGGTGGCCTGATCCAGTGCCCCGCTGGCGCTGAAGTTTTCATTGACGCATCCGACGGTGGCGGCCTGCACGACGCTGACGATCGTGGCCGGGGTGGCGTCGGCGAATTGCGCGATGTCGCATCCGCCCTTGGCCTGCGCCGGTGCCGGAAGCGGGCGGCTGTAGTCCAGTTGCTGGTAAATCCCGTCGCCGAAGCGGGGTGGCCGATGCTCGGGCGGCAAGGGTTCGCTCTGGACGTGGGCGGTTTTTCTTGGATCAATCCGATCCTGAAGGCCGGGGTGCTGCGTGTAATCCGACGGTGGAGGTGCCGGTGTCTGCGGCGGGGTCACCGCCCATGCGGCGGTGGTGCAGAAAACCCACGCAAGCGTGAGACATCGCGCCGGAATGGGGAGGTGGCAACGTGGTTTCATGATCGCTTCCTGAGTTCGCCCTGGGATGCCTTGCCTGACCGGTGGATGAACCGGAAAAACCGACAGGACCATGCTCGCAATGCTGGTGTGCTGCGTATTGCGCTATTTCGGTGCAGCCACGGTTTGATCTGCACAGCATCCGGAGGGTGCGGCGGCTAGACTCGCAATACGCGCGTGGGCGCCTGTCTTGCAGGGCTCCGCGACACGGGAGCACGTCCGCTGCCGGGGGGCATCGGGCATCACACGGGGACGATGGACATGGCAACAGACGAGGTGCTGCAGTGGCGCGAGCGCTTCATGACGAGCGTGGCGTCGCCGTTGTGGGTGGAGCGGTTGTTCGACCGTTTGCCGGACATCGTGTTCTCGATCAAGGACCGCCAGGGGCGCTACGTTTCGATCAGTGAGACGGCGGCGATGCGCTGTGATCTGAAGCATCGCCAGGATGCGATCGGCAAGACCGCGTTCGAGCTGTTCCCGGCGCCGATGGCCGAGCGCTATGCGCGCCAGGACGAGCGACTGTTCCGCACCGGCAAGCCGATCATCGATGCGCTGGACCTGACCGTGTACCGCGACGGCAGTGCCGGCTGGTGTCTTTCAACCAAGGAGCCGTTGCGCGATGGCAGCGGCCAGATCATCGGGCTGGCCTGCATCTCCAAGGATCTGACCGAGCCCAGCCGAGGCGGTTTCATCGACAGCGCCTTTGCCGACACCATCGACTATCTGCTCGAACACATCGACCAGCCATTGCGCATGGAAGCGCTGGCACGCCGCGCCGGGTTGTCGCAGGCGCAGTTCGACCGGCGGGTGAAGAAGATCTTCCAGCTTTCGGCCGGTCAGTACGTGATCAAGGCGCGTATCGATCAGGCCACGCGGCTGCTGCGTGGCACGACGTTGCCGATCGCCGATATCGCGCAGCAGTCGGGCTTTTCGGACCAGAGCGCGTTCTCGCGCCAGTTCCGCCAGGTGACCGGTTTTACGCCGCGCCAGTACCGCCAGCTGGTGCAGGCTGGCAGCTGAAACCCGCAGCGCTGCGGACAGCGCTGCTGCGGCTGGCGATCAGTGGCGGAAGTGGCGCACGCCGGTGAACACCATTGCGATGCCGTGCTCGTCGGCGGCGGCGATCACTTCGGCATCACGCATCGAACCGCCGGGCTGGATCACGGCGGCGATGCCGGCTTCGGCGGCCGAATCCAGACCATCGCGGAACGGGAAAAACGCATCGGACGCCATCACCGAACCGGGCACCATCAGACCGGCATCAGTGGCCTTGATGCCGGCGATGCGGGCCGAATACACCCGGCTCATCTGGCCGGCACCGACGCCGATGGTCTGCCCGTCGCGGGCGTAGACGATGGCGTTGGACTTGACGAACTTCGCCACATTCCACGCGAACAGCAGGTCGTCGAACTGGGCCTGGGTGGGGGTCTTCTTGGTCACGACCTTGAGCTCGTCGCGGCTGACGACGCGGTCATCGGCGCTCTGCATCAGCAGGCCCGAACCCACGCGCTTGACGTCGATGAAGCCCGGCGCGGGCGGCGCCATCGGGATGCGCAGCACGCGCACATTGGCCTTCCTGGTGGCGTGTTCCAGCGCGGCGGCCTCGTAATCAGGTGCGATCAGTACTTCGACGAACTGGCGCTCCAGAATGGCCTGCACCGTGGCGCCGTCCAGCGGCCGGTTGAAGGCCAGGATGCCGCCGAAGGCGCTGGTTGGGTCGGTGGCGTAGGCCTTTTCGTAGGTGTCGCGCGGGCTGGCGCCGACCGCCACGCCGCAGGGATTGGCGTGCTTGACGATGACACAGGCCGGCGCGTCGAACTGGCGCACGCATTCCCATGCCGCATCGGCGTCGGCGATGTTGTTGTAGGACAGCTCCTTGCCCTGCAACTGCTCGAAGCTGGCCAGCGAGCCGGGCGCCGGATGCAGGTCGCGGTAGAACGCGGCCTGCTGGTGCGGGTTCTCGCCGTAGCGCAGATCCATCACTTTGACGAAGTTGCCATTGGCCTGTTGCGGGAACAGCGCGCGCTGTTGTGCGCCCGCGTCCGATGGCACGGCGATCGCGGACAGCACATCGCTGATGCGCGCGTCGTACTGCGCGACGCGGTTGAACGCGTTCACTGCCAGCGCGAAACGGGTCTGCAGCGAGAGCGTGCCCTGCTGCGCATCCAGTTCTTCCAGCAGCGCGCCGTACTGGGACGGATCGGTCGCGACCGCGACGTGCGCGAAGTTCTTGGCGGCGGCACGCAGCATCGCCGGGCCGCCGATATCGATGTTCTCGATGATGTCGGCGAAGCGCGCGTTCGGGTCGGCCGAGACCTTTTCGAACGGATACAGGTTCAGCACCAGCAGGTCGATGGCGACGATGCCGTGTTCGGCCATGATCGCGTCATCGGTGCCGCGCCGGCCGAGCAGGCCGCCGTGGACTTTAGGATGCAGGGTCTTGACCCGGCCATCCATGATTTCCGGGAAGCCGGTCAGTTCCGAGACATCGCGCACCGCCAGACCGGCTTCGCGGATGGCTTTCGCGCTGCCGCCAGTGGACAGCAGTTCGACGCCGCGTGCGGCCAGCGCGCGTGCCAGTTCGATCAGGCCGGTCTTGTCCGAAACCGACAGCAACGCGCGACGTACCGCAATGCGGTCGCCGGCCGGGGAAGGGGAAGGGGAGGCGGTCATCGGAGGCTCGATGCAAGGGGCGGCCCTGGGTGCAGCCGCCGGAAGAGGGTCAGGTCAGGAGACGATGCCGTGGGCGCGCAGCTTCTTGCGCAGCGTGGCCCGGTTCAGGCCCAGCGTCGCGGCGGCGCGGCTCTGGTTGCCGTCGTAGTGGCGCAGTACTTCGCGGAACAGCGGGGCTTCGATTTCGCGCAGCACCACTTCGTAGAGATCGTCGGCCTGGTGGTCGTGCAGGTCGTGCAGGTAGCGCCGCACCGAATAGGCGACGACATCCCGCAATACGGCGGGCGCCGCCGGGCTGGTGTCAGCGGCGGGCAGGGAGAATGCAGGTACGTTCACGTCTGAGAATGGCTCCGGGTGTCGCGACGGCAGGCGCGGATGGCGCGTGCCGGGGGTCGATCATTCTAGCCCGGATATTTCATGAGATCGCAGAAAAGTGCCTCGCAACCGCACCAGATTGCCATTTGATCCATGTTCCCGCTTTGGATGAAGTGTCCCGTGCACTTTTCTGCTGACGCGGCGCAAAATCCCTCGCGATCATCCACGCCCCTCATGAAGTATCCGGGCTGGCGTTCCGCAGGCGTGACGGGAACTGACGCGGCGCTGGCCGCTGCTGGCGGGTGCCGTGCGGCGGCTTCGGATCGGCTCGGGTTGGATCGGAATGAGTCAGCGGAAGTCGAATTCGAACGCGACCGCCTGTTTGCCCGGATCGCGCACCTCCAGCGTCACGCTGGCGGTCTGGTCGGGCTGGATCAGCGATTCGCGCGCGCCGATGCCCAGATACTGGTCGGGCTGGAACTGGCGTTGCGCGATCGGTTGGCCGTTGAGGTCGGACAGGGTCAGGTCCAGCTGCGGCCAGGGCTGCGCCCATTGCGCCTGGTTGCGGAAGCTGGCGCTGATCAGCAGCGCGCCGGGGACCGAGGGATGCGGGCGCACGTCGCGCGTCATCAGCTGCATCGCGGCCGGTTCACGCCACGGCGGCAGCGTGCAGGGCAGGGCTTCGCAGCTGCGTTCCAGCCACGGCCGCCAGCGCGCATCGGCCGCCAGCGTGTCGCGTTCGGCGATGAGCGACAGCAGGCCGAGTGACAACAACAGCGCGGCCACCGCCAGCCGGGCCGGCCAGCGGCGCTGCGCCGGTTCAGACGGCAAGGTCGGGGTGTTGGCCGGGATGAAGCTGGGCGTGGGTGCGTCGAGCACCGGGTGAAAGGGATCGGTGTGATCGGTTTCCGTCGACGCGGCGGCAAGGAACAGTGGGGCTGGTTCCGGTCCGGCGATGTCGGAGGCCGCTGCCGGATCTTGCGGCCCGATGGCGGTGCCGAGGGCCGTTTCGTCCTGTGTTTCGGATGTGGATGGTGAGGCCGGATGTTGTGCCGGGTCTTCGAGCGCGACGGTGGCGTCGTCATCGCGGTCTTCGGTGACGGGGGCGTGGGTGGCGATGCCGTGGGTGGGTTCGAAGCCTTCGGACGGGATGTCGAAGGCGTGGGGATCGATGTCCGCGACCGTGTCGGGCTCGGGCGGGTGTTGGCTGGCAACGATGTCCGATGCATCGGCCGGATCGTGTCGATGGGCATCGGGACCGGCATCGACACCGGCATCGGCATCGGCATCGGCATCATCCGCCGGCGGCTCGATGAAATCGGCGTGCGCGGTCAGTACTTCGACCAGCGCATCGGTGCGGATCTCGACCGCTGGCGTGGGTGGTGTTGGTTTCGGTGTTGGCGCCGTTGCGGCGGCCTGTTGCAGCCATTGGAAAACCGGCGGGATGGTGGCCGCCGGTGCATCCGATGACGGCGCGGCTGTTTGCGGCTGCGCGGTGGCGGGTGCGGGTGTTGCCGCAGGCATCGTGGCCGTAGGTGCGGTTTGTGCGTCTTCCGTTCCGGGGTCGGGAGTGGCTTCAGTTTCGGCTTCAACTTCAGCTTCGGCTTCAGCTTCGGGAAGAAGAGCCGGTTCCGGCGAACGCACGATGGTGCCAGCGGCTTCAATGCTCCGAGTGAAGTCTGCCGCAGGCGCCGAAAGCGCAGGCTCCGGATTGTCGGCGGCGGGATGTGCGGGAGGCGCTTCGGCAGGTTCCAGCGGCAGCGAACCCTGCGCCAGATCCTCCTCCTGGGTGCTGCTGCCGGAGTGCGGGCCGGTGTGGGCCGGGATCGCGACGCGTGCCTGTTCCGCGCCGGGCGGCAGCGTGCGCGACAGCCGTTCCAGTGCATCGAAGCTGTGTCCGCAGGCGGCGCAATGCAGTTGCCCGCGCCCGCGTGCGAGCGCTTCGGGCGAGACTTCGTAGGGCGTGTCGCAGTGGGAACAGAGCGTGTACATGCGGTCAGGCGGGGAGGAATCTGCCCATGATGCCGCAGCTGCGGCGTGGATGCTTCAGCTGCGGCGCACGCCGTCGATCCGGACCCAGTCCTCCAGCGTGCTGACGTGCAGCGGTTCGAACCAGGTTGCGTAACGATCCAGCAGTTCGGTTTCCTGTCCTTGCAGGATGCCCGACAGGGCGATCCGCCCGCCGGCCTGCACCCGGCTGGCCAGCAACGGCGCCAGTGCATCCAGCGCACTGGCCAGAATGTTGGCCACCACCACCGGATAGGTCTTCTGCGCCGGTTCGTCTTGCGGCAGATACACGCTCAGCTGCGCGGCGACGTCATTGCGCTGTGCGTTGTCGGCACTGGCGGTCAGCGCCTGCGGGTCGTTGTCCACGCCCACCGCGGAGCTGGCGCCGAGTTTCAGCGCGGCGATGGCGAGAATGCCGGAGCCGCAACCGAAATCCAGTACACGCTGACCGGCAAGATCCAGACCATCAAGCCATTCCAGACACAGCGCCGTGGTCGGGTGGGTGCCGGTGCCGAAGGCCAGACCGGGGTCGAGCCGCACCACGGCGGCATCGGCGATCTGGGCCGCAGCCGGCAGCTCCTGGTTCCACGGCACGATGAAAGTGCGGCGGCCGAACTGCATCGGCTGGAACTGGTCCATCCACGCGCGTTCCCAGTCCTGGTCCTCGACGCTGCGGAATTGCGCGCCGCCCAGCTCCAGTCCGGGGTCGAAGGCTTCCAGCGCCAGCAGGATCAGTTCCGGCACCGCGTCGCCGGGGAACAGCGCGGTCAGCGTCAGCTCGCGCCACAGCGGGGTTTCACCCACGCCCGGCTCGAAGATCGCCTGTTCGTCCGGCGCCTCGGCGTGTGCATCCATCAGCGTGACCGCGAGCGCGCCAACATCGTCCAGCGCGGTCTGGTAGCGTGATTCCTGCGCTTCGGTGCAGGGCAGGGTGAGTTCGAGATAGGGCATGTTGATTGTCTTCCCCGGGGTTGTTTCGAGGGCGGTTCAAGTGCGGGTGCATGGGGTGATGGACAGCATGTCATGTCCGGACCATAATGACCATATCAATCATATTGGTTTGGAGACAGCCATGATCACCGAAATCAGTGCCGTCAACTTCCGTCAGAACCTGGGCGAGATGCTCAATCAGGTGCAGTACCGCAACGACAGCATTGTCATCAACAAGGATGGTAAGCCGGTTGCGGCCTTGGTGGATGCCGAGTTGTTCGCCCGTATCCGGCGCATGCGGGAACGCTTCGATGCGCTTGCCGGCAGGGTAGCGCAGGCGTATACGCAGGTTCCGGTTGAAGATGGATTGGCCGAGATCGAGGCGGCGGTGGCAGCCGAACGCCGCAGGCGCTGATGGCCAGGTTGCGGGTCGTGCTCGATACCAACGTACTGGTATCGGGCCTGGCTTATCCGGGCAGCGTGCCGGGGCGCATCGTCGCCGCCTGGCGCGAGGGCGGGCTGGACGTGGTGCTGTCGCGCTACATCCTCGATGAAATGGTGCGCGTGCTGCCACGGTTGCCGCGCGTGTCCTTGAGTGCGGCGGAAATCCGCGATCTGGCCGACAGCTTCATGTTCCTGGCCGATGTCGTCGAGCCGGCGGGTGCGCAGGACGAAAAACTGCGCGATCCGGACGATCAACCCGTGCTGCTGACCCTGCTGGCAGGCCGCGCCAGTTACCTCATCACCGGCGACAAGGATCTGCTGGCATTGGCCGAGCGTCACCCCATCGTCACGCCTGCCCAGTTCTGGGCGCGGCATGGGGGGTGACGGCGAGCCTCAGGCGGCGGGCCTCAGCCCAGCCCCATCCCCGTATCACGGTGTTCCTTCAGGCGCTTTTCCAGGTAGTGGATGTTCATGCCGCCCTGCTGGAAGCCGGGGTCGGCCATGATGCGTTGTTGCAGCGGGATGTTGGTCTTGATGCCGTCCACCACGGTTTCCGACAGCGCCACGCGCATGCGCGCGATCGCCTGTTCGCGGGTGGCGCCGTGCACGATCAGTTTGCCGATCATCGAGTCGTAGTTGGACGGCACCTTGTAGCCTTCGTAGATATGGCTGTCCACGCGCACGCCGGGCCCGCCGGGTGGGTGGTAGTGGCGGATCAGACCGGGGCAGGGCATGAAGGTTTCCGGGTCTTCGGCGTTGATGCGGCATTCGATCGCGTGGCCGCGCGGCACGATGTCTTCCTGGCGGATCGTCAGCGGCCGGCCGGCGGCGATGCGCAGCTGTTCGGCCACCAGATCGATGCCGGTGATGCGTTCGGTGACCGGGTGTTCCACCTGGATGCGGGTGTTCATTTCGATGAAGTAGAAGCGGCCGTCCTCGAACAGGAATTCGAAGGTGCCGGCGCCGCGGTAGCCGATGCGGATGCAGGCTTCGACGCAGACCTTGCCGATCTCCTCGCGCAGTTCCGGGGTGATGCCGGGGGCCGGCGCTTCCTCGACCACCTTCTGGTGACGGCGCTGCATCGAGCAGTCGCGCTCGCCCAGGTGGATGGCGTTGCCCTGGCCGTCGGCCAGTACCTGGATTTCGATATGGCGTGGATTCTCGAGGAATTTCTCCATGTAGACGATATCGTTGCCGAAGGCCGCCTTGGCCTCGGATTTCGTCGTGGCGATGGCGCTGTGCAGCGAGCCTTCGGCGTGCACCACGCGCATGCCGCGTCCGCCACCGCCGCCGGCGGCCTTGATGATCACCGGCAGACCGATTTCGCGCGCGATCATGGTGTTGCGCAGCGGATCATCGCCGAGCGGGCCGTCCGAGCCGGGCACGCAGGGCACGCCGGCATCGCGCATCGCGCGGATCGCGGCGACCTTGTCGCCCATCATGCGGATGGTGTCGGCCTTGGGTCCGACAAAGATGAAGCCGGACTGTTCCACGCGCTCGGCGAAATCTGCGTTCTCGGCGAGGAAGCCGTAGCCCGGATGGATCGCCTGCGCGTCGGTGACCTCGGCCGCGGCGATGATCGCCGGGATGTTGAGGTAGCTCTCCGACGAAGGCGCCGGGCCGATGCAGACCGATTCATCGGCCATCGCCACGTGCTTGAGGTTGCGGTCCACGGTGGAATGCACTGCGACGGTCTTCAGTCCAAGGGTGTGGCAGGCGCGCAGGATACGCAGCGCGATTTCGCCTCGGTTGGCGATGACAACTTTATCGATCATGGGAATGGGGAATCGGGAGTAGGGAATGGGGAGGTGGCGTTTCGCGTGAGGAAACGCTATCGGGTGGTGAAGCCTGGCGGGAAAGTGCGTTCATCAGGGCGGTAAGGCGGGCGAAGGTGCGGTCGATGCCGGTAACCAGCCCGGCTTCGCGTTGTCCGTAGCCCAGTCGTTCCGCGATTTGCAACTGGGTGTCCAGTTCCGACAGCGAGCCGCGCGCGATCGAGAGAAAGCGCAGGTATTCGGCGCGGGAGCGGCGTGCGGCACCTTCGGCGATGTTGGACGGGATACTGATGGCGCTTCGACGCATCTGCTGGGTCAGGGCAAACCTTTCCGTATCGGGAAACTGATGGGAATACCGGTAGACCGCTTCCACCAAACGCATGGCATCGCGCCAGACGTCAAGGCGCTCGTGCGGCCGCTTCACCGATTCCCCACTCTCCATTCCCGATTCCCGGCTCAGGAAATCACAAAAAGCGGCTCATCAAACTCGACCGGCTGGCCGTTGCTGGCCAGGATCGCGGTGACGGTGCCGGCGATTTCGGCTTCGATCGGGTTGAACATCTTCATCGCTTCGATGATCGCCAGGGTGTCGCCGACCTTGACGGTCTGGCCGATGCTGACGAACGCGGGCGCTTCCGGGCTGGAGGCGGTGTAAAAGGTGCCGACCATCGGCGAGCGCTGGATCTGGCCCTCGGGCAGGTCGCTTTCCTTCGCCGCAGGGGCGCTGCCGGAAGTGGTGGCCGGGGCGGCGCTGGTGGCGGGCGCGGCGAGGTGTTGCGGTGCCGAGGCGGCGACCTGCACCTGAGCGGGAGCGGCATTGCTGATGCGCGACAGGCGTACCGACTCCTCGCCTTCCTTGATCTCGATCTCGGTGAGGTTGGATTCCTCCAGCAGGTCGATCAGTTTCTTGATTTTTCGCAGGTCCATGGGATTTCTCGCAGGTGTGTGGACCGCTGCGCGCGCAGGCGGGTCAGCGGGTGGAAGGGGATGGGGTGTCGAGGTGGCGCACGGCGGCGCTCAGCGCCAGGCCGTAGCTCAGTGGCCCGAAGCCGGCGACCACGCCCAGCGCCAGATCGCTGAAATAGCTGGTGTGGCGGAACGGTTCGCGCCGGTGCGGGTTGGACAGGTGCACTTCGATGAAGGGGATCGCCACCGCCGCCAGCGCATCGCGCAGCGCCACGCTGGTGTGGGTGAAGGCGGCAGGGTTGATCAGGATGAAAGCGGTGCCGTCGCTGCGCGCGGCATGCACGCGCTCCACCAGCTCGTGCTCGGCATTGGACTGGAAACTGCCGAGCTGGTGGCCGTGTTCGGCGGCGCGCGCGATCAGATCGGCGTTGATGCTGGCCAGGTCCGTGTGCCCGTAGATGTCCGGCTCGCGCGTGCCGAGCAGGTTCAGGTTGGGGCCGTGCAGGACGAGAAGGTGCGCCATCGGGGGTTCGGGAAGTGCCGCGGGCCGGCAGTGTGCGGCAGCGGGGCGGAGCTTGTCCAGAAAATTTGCCGCATTTCGCCGAAGTTAGACGATTTAATCGACTGTTTGAATTTTCCCGGAAGATGCGCTGGAAGCGCTGCGGTAGCGTCTCAGTTCTCGATCCAGCGCTCCAGATCACCGGCGTGGAAGGCGCCCATGCGGGTTTTCCTCAGTCGGCCCTGGGCATCGATCAGCACCGAGTACGGCAGCACGCCGCGCAGATTGCCGAGCAGCGCCGAGCTGTCGTTCGGGCCGGACG
This sequence comes from Denitratimonas organivorans, assembly GCF_037478135.1. Lineage (NCBI taxonomy): Bacteria > Pseudomonadati > Pseudomonadota > Gammaproteobacteria > Lysobacterales > Lysobacteraceae > Denitratimonas > Denitratimonas organivorans. Next base: position 95,085 of record NZ_JBBHDV010000009.1, on the reverse strand, counting down.
GTTCGAGGAAGATCTCGAACGCCACAGGGTGCCGGGTCAGGAAGTCCTGTACCGGGGCGGCGTCATCCAGCGCGATCCCGACCACGCGCACACCGTCCGGCCCCTGCTGCGCGGCGAAGGCGTCCAGCAGCGGCATTTCCTCGACGCATGGCGGGCACCAGCTGGCCCAGTAATTGATCAGCAGCGGCCGGCCGCCGGCTTCCAGTGTGTAGGGCTGGCCGTCGCGGTCGTGCAGCGGCAGCGCCGGCACCGCCTTGCCGGGAACGATCACGCTGCGCCCGTCGGGCAGCAACGCGCCCGGATGGAACAGCGTGCGCACCACCCATTCGCCGCCGGGCAGGCCGAGCATCGAGGCTGGCCCGAAGGCTAGCATCGCCACACCCAGCCCGGCGACGGCGCCGCCCAGGCCCAGTACGCCGATCAGCAGCGCCTGTTTCCACGGCTTCATGGCGCGGCCATCGCGTTGGCGAGCGCGTCCAGGGTCAGCACCGTGGGCAGCACCGCGTCCGGCCGTCCGGGCGTGACCACCACGTACAGTGGCACGCCGAAGGAACCGTGCAGTTCGAGGAAGGCGGTGATGTCCGGGTCCACGTTGGTCCAGTCGCCCTTCATGTAGACCGCGTCGTGGCGGGCGAGCAGGTCGCGGAAGCCGTCGGTGTCCAGCACGCGCTTTTCGTTGGCCTTGCAGGTTACGCACCAGTCGGCGGTCATGTTGATAACCACGGTACGGCCTTGATCGCGCAGTTTCTGCAGGCGCGGCGCCGAATACGGGATCGCGCCATTGCTCTGTGTGGTGGCGACGCTGGCCGGAAGCTCCAGCTGCGGAATGCGCCAGAACGGCCACAGCGCCAGCAGCAGCAATGCCAGGGTCAGCACGCGGGCGCCAATGGCGCCGTTCCAACGCGCCTTTTCCCAGCGCCACAAAGCCAGCGCCAGCACCACGATGCCGGCCAGCGCCAGTGCTGCCGCATCGATACCGCGCTGCTTGCCCAGCACCCACAGCAGCCAGACGGCGGTCAGGTACATCGGGAAGGCCAACACCTGTTTCAGGGTTTCCATCCACGCACCCGGGCGCGGCAAGCGTGATGCCAGCCCCGGCACGAAACCGATCAGCAGGAATGGCAGCGCCAGTCCCAGCCCCAGCGCCAGGAACACCAGCAGCGCCAGCAGCGGGTGCGCGGTGAAGGCGAAGGCCAGTGCCGATCCCATGAACGGTGCGGTGCAGGGGCTGGCCACGACCACCGCCAGCACGCCGGTGAAGAAATCCCCGGCCGGCCCGCTCCTGCTGGCCAGTCCGTGTCCGGCGCCGGCCCAACCGCTGCCGATGGAAAACACCCCGGACAGGCTCAGGCCCACGGCCGCCATCACGTAGGCCAGCGCAGCGATCACCAGCGGCTGCTGCAATTGGAAGCCCCAGCCCAGTGCCAGCCCGAGCTGGCGCAATCCCAGGGCCGCGACGCCGAGCAGGCCGAAGCTGACCAGCACGCCGGCGGTGTACCACAGCGCATGCGAACGCGCCTGGCTGCTGCTGTGCCCGCTCTGCGCCAGTGACAGCGCCTTCAGCGACAGCACCGGCAGCACACAGGGCATCAGATTCAGGATCAGGCCGCCGCCGATCGCCAGCAGCAGCGCCAGCGCGATCGCGGCCAGGCTAGGTGCGCTGGCATCTGCGCGTGTGGTGGTGGCGTCGGCCGGCAAGCTGGAAACCAGTTGCGTGGGCTGTGCCTGCGGCAGCGCGATCGCCACTTCGCGCGTCATCGGCGGATAGCAGATGCCATCGGTCTGGCAGCCCTGGAAGGTCGCTTCCAGCTTCAGCGTGCCGGCCTCGCCACGGCTGCGGCGCAGGCCCAGCGGTACTTCGACCTGGTCGAAATAAACCTGCACCTCGCCGAAGTGTTCATCGTGGTGGGTCTGTGCTGGTGGCCACTGCGGGCTGGCCAGCTGCACGCCGTCGGCATCGAACAGGCGGAAGCTGCTGTGGTCGCGGTACAGGTAATAGCCCGGCGCCGGGGTGTAGCGCAGCAGCAGTTCCACCGGCGAAGTGGCGATGGCCTCGAACTGGAACGCCTCGTCGTCCGACAACGGCATCGCATCGGTGGCGCCAACGCCGGCGTCCAGCCCATTGCCGCCCAGCAGGCCGGGAACCGCGCTATTGCCGCCCGGAAGCCCTGCCAGTGCCGACAGCCCGCCACCGGCCTGCGGCAGCGTGGCGGGAATGGTTGCAGCGGCGCCCGCCGGCAGCTTCAGCGCCACTTCGCGCGCCTGCGGCGGATAGCAGATGCCGATATCGGCGCAGCCTTGATAGCGCACCCGCAGCCGGATGCGGTCGCGGCCCGGTGCGACGATGTCCGGCAGCGTCATCGTCAGGTGTTCGCGATAGGTTTCCACATCGCCGAAGAATTCGTCGTGGCTCGGTGTGCCGGGCGGCACCTGGAGATCGCCGGCGCTGACATCGGTATCCAGTGGTTCCACCGCGAGCCGGTGGCGGTACAGGTAATAGCCGGGCGCGATACTGAAATCGAACTGCGCCAGACCGGCCTGTGGCGCGCTGGCTTCCAGCACGAAGGCCTCGTCGACCGGCAGCAGTTGCGAATCGTCCACCGCCAGCGCCGTGGTGGCGGGCAACAGCAGGGCGGACAGGGTGAGCAGGCAGCGGCGCAGCAGGCCGCTGCGGGTCGAGCGGAGGTGGGGCAGGGGTGGGGTCATGTCAGTTCAATGCAGCGGTCAGGGCGCGGGCGCGGTGGTTTCATCGCCGATCCAGTCCAGATAGCGATCCAGGCCCGAGCCGACTGGGACCGCGAGAATCTCCGGGAGTTCATACGGGTGCAGTTCCAGCACGTGCAGCTTGAGTTGTTCCAGCCGCGCCGCCCGGGTCTTGATCAGCATCAGCACTTCTTCGGAGGTTTCGATATTGCCTTGCCAGCGGTACACCGATTGCACACCCGGCAGCAGGTTGACGCAGGCCGCCAGGCGCTGCTCGACCAGCGAGCGCGCGAGGCCGGCGGCCACTTCGCGTGTGGGACAGGTACACAACACCAACTGGACGGACATGGTGGACCCCGGACAAGAAAACGGCCGGTCGCACAGGGCGACCGGCCGTACAGTTTAGCCAGTGCCCGCAACACTGCGGGCATGGGGCTTAATCCCGGGCCTCGAAGCCATCCGCGAAGATGGCGATTTCCGGCTCGGGCGTGCCGCAGTTTTCACCAACGGCAATGGTGACGCTGGCCGGAGCCGAGCGGCGGGTGCCGTCCGAGGTGCTGTAGGTGAAGCTGTCGGTGCCGCAGAAGCCGGCGTTCGGGGTGTAGCTGAAGCTGCCGTCGGCCGCCAGCGCCACGCTGCCGTTGGCCGGAGCCGAGACCCTGGAGGCGGTCAATTCGAACCAGCCCGTCGGCGCGCCACTGGCGGCATCGAACTCCACGTCACTGTCGTTGGTCAGTACGCCATTGGCGGCCGTGATGTTCAGCACTGCGCCCTGCGCCACGCTGTAGCTGTCGGTGGCGGCGACCGGCGCGTTCAGGTTCAGCGCGCAGGAGGATGGACGCAGGGTCTCGAACAATTCACGACGTGCCCATTCGGGGTGGTCGATGAACGGGTTGCGGTTGTTCTGATAGCTGAAAACGATCTGGTTGCGATTCAGCTCCCGCGCGTCCGGCGCATCGAAGCTGTTCCATTCCAGCAGGTCGGTCAGGATGCCCATGTAGAACGGCCCGGCGCCACTGCCGGTCTGGATCAGGCTGCGGTTGTCGGTCAGCTCAAGCCGCGGCTCGCCGCTTTCGCCCTGGTAGCGTACGGCCATGTACATCACTGCGCGCGCCATGTTGCCCTTGATGTGGTCCCACACTTCGAACGAACCGTCGTTGCCGTCCGGGCCCTGGTACCAGTTCGAATCCGCATCCGAATCGCCGCCAATGCCGTGGTTGTGGACCGTGCCCAGACGTGTGCAGGCGCCTTCGCAATTGGCGAACGGCTTGTTGCCACGATCGCTGTTGTAGCCGGTGTGGGTCAGGTGCAGCATGTGGGTGTCGGTCGCCGGACCCGGTGTGCCGGTGCTGCCTAGGCCGTAGCTGCGCGGCCAGGTGTGCTCGCGGTTGTACGCGCCGGTACCGCCAGTGATCTTGGTGAACGACTCGTTGCGGAAATTGTCGAGAATCTTGCTGGTTTCTACCGGGTCCTCATCTGCGAGATTCAGGATCACCCAAGTGTTGTCGCCCGATCCGCTGTAGGGGTACTTGTTGTGGCCCTTGATGGTCTCGTAGATCGAGCAACGCAGTGTCGCTGGCGTGGCCAGATTGACGTTCTCGTAGTACGCACCGGTATTGGCCCCGTCCATCACCGTGAAGGCGATGCTGTAGTCCTGGTCCAGCTGTGCACCGACCAGATCCTGCACGCCAGCCTGATGGATGCCGAACTCGCAGGTGTCACCACCCACCAGCGCGGTGCCGGTGCCGATCGTGAAGTTCACCCCGCCATCGGTCGAGGCTGGGGTCAGTGCGATGCCGGTGGAATCTGCACAGGTCAGCGAGAACGCGCCACTGGCGGCGATCACAGGCTCACTGAAGGTGACCTTCAGGTCGCCGGCCGACGGGAAGTTGGTAGCGCCCTGTGCCGGCACGGTGCTGACCACGGCAGGCGGCACGTTCGGCGGCGGCTCGGCGACGGTGAAGCTGATCGTGCCCGGATCTTCCAGCGGATGTGCCGACGGGCCCTGATCGGTGATCAACGCAGTGTCGAACGACAGCACGCAGGTCTCGTCCACGGTGAAGGCCGTGGGCGGCGTCAGGAAGAAGCTGATCGGCCCGCCGCTGACATCGGTATTGGCCGGCGTGTGGGTGCCGCTGTCCGAGCACTGCAGGGTGAACCAGGTGCCGGTGACATCGACCGGCTCGGAGAAGGTCAGCAATACCGAGCCGTCGGCGGGGAAGTCGGTGGCGCCATCGACCGGCACGCTGCTCAGCAGCGTCGGTGCCACATCGACCGGGGTGCCGAAGACCACGTCGTCGATGGCAAGACCGTCGTCATCACCCGATTGGTTGGTATCGGACCAGCGAATCCAGAATGTACCGTTGGGTGGCACGGCCACGCTGTTGAGCAGGGCCGACAGCTGCTCTTGGTGCTCAGGCAGGTTGCCGTTGATGCCGCTGCCGCTGACGGGCGCCGCATCCGGGGTTACGAAATCCAGCGCGGAAACGTCGTGCCACGTGCCGGTGGTCAGGGAGGTGGCGTCCGTACTGTATTGAAAGCGCAGCCGGTCTGGCGATGCGACGGCCGTGCGCCGACGCCAAGCTTCGCCGGTGTAGCTGACCAGCAGGTCATTGATGGTGGCACCGCTGTCATTGCGAAGCTGCGCACCGATATAGGCCACCACGTTGCCGACGCCGGCCATGGCATTGGCCGCGAGGATGCCGAAGGCTCGATCGTCGGCGGCGGTGCCGTAGCTGTAGACATTGCCACCTGAGTTGTTGCCATTGTCGGCCGCATAGGTGGATTGCGAGCTTCCGCCCATTTCCTGGAAATACCAACCCGTAGGCAGGGTGCTGCTCGTGCCGCTGGAAGCCAACGAATTGAAATCCTCACTCGCCCCGGCACCCGGCCCGGTGAGAGCCACCGCACCGCTGCCAACCTGCTGCGCCATTGCCGATACAGGCAAGCACAGCGCCAGCGCGGCGAGCAGGCCGCGCATCCGGTAATTGCTCATTAAAAAGTACCCCGTTGTTTGTCAGATCTGCCATCGCCACGGCAGCGGGCCAGAATGCCAGAAGAACATGGCTGGCGGGTGACAGGCCCATCGTCACGCGGTGCTGCGGCCCGATATCGGTGCAGGTCTGTGACCGACATCCCATCAGGCGTCGCCGGCGGGCGCCTCGCCTATACTCGCCGGCACCGGAATCGTGGGGAAGAACGCCGATGTTGCTGCTTCGGCACGCAGTGGGATGGTTGCAGCGGGCACCGATCAGCGATCCGCTGGACCGGCGCAGCGCTCCCGGTCTGCAGGTGTTGTTGCTGATCGGTGCGGTGCTGGTGCCGCTGATCACGCTTTCGGGCTGGCGTGAAGCCGGCCAGTTCGGGTTTTCCACCGGCATCGGTCTGATGAGCACGGCGACGCTTTGGTTCTGTCTGTGGCTGGTGCGGCGCGGGCAGTTCCGCCCGGCGGTGGCACTGCTGCTGGCGGTGCTGTTGGCGCTGATCGTGCTCAGTTACCAGGTCTACGGGCTGCGTGCGCAATCCGGCCTGCAGGTGGCGCACCTGTTGCCGCTGCTGATCGGCGGACTGCTACTGGGGCGTGCCGCGCTGTGGTGGGGCATGCTGGTGCTGATGGCTGCCGCGCTGCTCGGGGCCGGTATCGACATGGCGCAGGCGCCGGATGTAGGGCTGGTGCGCGCCGACATCCTCGACGATCTGATGCTGGGTGCACTGACCTTCCTGGTGACCACGGTGATGCTGGACCGGCTGATCTCGGCTTCGCGCCGCGCGCTGCGGCGCAGCGAGGAGCTGGACGAAACCTGTCGCCGGCTGGTCTGCGAAATCGAGGAGAAGGAACGCTCCCAGGCGCAGCTGATCCAGGCTCAGAAGCTGGAATTGCTGGGCCGCATCAGCGGCGGCATCGCACACGATTTCAACAACATCCTCGGCGTGATCATGGGCTATGCCGGCATGGCGCGCGCCTCGGGCGGTTTCGACGATGGCCCGATCGACGGCATCGAGAACGCCACCCGGCGCGGTGCGATGGTGACCCGTCGCCTGCTGGGCCTGGGCCGCCACCGCAGCCGCCAGCAGGAGGTGTTCGATGTCTGCGCATCGGTGCGCCACGCGATGACGCTGATCGAGCCGCTGTTCGGTGAACGGGTGGAAGTCGGGATCGAGCTGCCGCCAACGGAGCTGCCGGTGCTGCTGGATCGCGACGAATTCGAACTGGCGCTGCTCAATCTGGCCTCCAACGCACGCGATGCGATGCCGGAAAACGGGTGCTTTCGGATCACGGTAACGGCGCAGGACGACAGGGTGCGGGTGGAGGTGTCCGACACCGGCCACGGCATGAGCCAGGAGGTGGTGGCGCGGTTGTTCGAGCCGTTCTTCACCACTAAACCCGAGGGCCGCGGCACCGGCGTCGGCATGGCCGTGGTGCAGCGTCTGGTGACCGAGGCCGATGGACAGATCCAGGTCGACAGCGCGCCCGGTCAGGGTACGCGCATCACCCTGCTGCTGCCGCGCGCGCGGATGCAGCCGGACCGGGCACCGACCGAACTCCAGGGCACGCGCGTGCTGCTGGTGGAAGACGATGCGCAACTGCGTCCGTTGCTGGCCGAGGGACTGGTCGCCGCCGGATGTGTCATCAGGTTGGCGTCTGATGGCGCGCGGGCGCTGGAAGCATGGACTGGGACGGAACCTGCGCCGCAGGTGCTGATTTCGGACTACCGGCTTTCCGATACCGACGGCATCAGCCTGCTGTGCCGGCTTGGCGAGCGCTGGCCGCAGGCGGCGCGCATCCTGATCACCTCGCACCGCAGCGACGACATGCCGGCGTTCGAGGAGCACGGCATCATGCTGCTGCGCAAGCCATTCGTGCCGGCGCAGCTACTGGATGCGGTACGCCGCAGCCTTGCACAGGAGCCGACCAGGGCCGCCACCGCCTGATCGCAGTTGATCGCGCCAGACCGGGCTGATCGCCGATGTGCGGATTGGTGCGTTCCGGCGGCACGGCTATGCTGTGACCCTTGCATACGGCGATTGCCCGGAGGATTCCGATGTCCATCAAACCGCAGTTTTCAGCATTGGCCGGCCGAATGTGCCATCCACTGGTTGCCGGAGCAGGGCGATGAGTCTGGCCGGAGTCGTGGTGAGCCTGATCGGAGCGCCGACCGATATCGGTGCCGGCCATCGCGGGGCTTCAATGGGCCCGGAGGCGCTGCGTGTGGCCGGTATCGAGGAAGCCCTGCGCAAGCGCGGGCTGGAAGTGGTGGATCGCGGCAATCTCGTCGGGCCGCGCAATCCATGGCAGGGGCCGGTCGAGGGCTACCGCCATCTGGAGCAGGTGGTGGCCTGGAACCGCGCGGTAATGGAGGCCGTTGGCCAGGCGCTGGATGCAGGGCAGTTTCCGATCCTGCTCGGTGGCGATCACTGCCTGGCACTGGGTTCGATCACCGCGGTGGCCGCGCATTGCCGGCAGCAGGGCAAGAGCTTGCGGGTGCTGTGGCTGGACGCGCACGCGGATTTCAATACCAGCCAGATCACGCCCAGCGGCAATATCCATGGCATGCCGGTGGCCTGTCTGTGCGGGATCGGCCCGCAGGAGCTGACCCATCTTTCCGGTGATTCACCGATGCTGCGGGCCGGCGAAATCCGCCAGATCGGCATCCGCTCGGTCGATGAAGGCGAACGCCGCCTGGTGCGCGAGGTTGGGCTGGACATCTACGACATGCGCACCATCGATGAGATCGGCATGCGCCAGGTGATGACCCAGGCGCTGTACGGCCTGGACGAAAACACCCATCTGCATGTCAGTTTCGATGTGGATTTCCTTGACCCGTCGATCGCGCCGGGCGTCGGCACCACGGTGCCCGGTGGTCCCAACTACCGCGAGGCGCAGCTGGTGATGGAGATGATCGCCGACAGCGGCGCGATGGCGTCGCTGGACATCGTCGAACTCAATCCGGCCTTCGATGTGCACAACTCCACCGCGCGGCTGGCGGTGGATCTGGTCGAAAGCCTGTTCGGCAAGTCCACCCTGATGCGCTGAGCGCCGGGGCTTGCTGAAACGGGTGGATGCATGGCTAAACTTGCCCGGCCGCGCACTGGGCGGCGAGTGAGGAATTGATCGATGAAGCGCAACATCAGCCTGTTGTTGTTGACCCTGGCAGCGGCTCTGGTACTGGGTGGCTGCAATACCGTGCAAGGTGCCGGCAAGGACATCCAGAAGGCCGGTGAAAAGCTGGAGGACGCTGCCCGCTGAGGCGCGGCAGGGTTCGCCGCCGTCACCTGCACAGCCCGCCGCGGCGCGATGCCCGACGGGCTGTGCGTTTTTAGCCACTGGCTCATGGGTCGGGCACGAAGCCGCCGGGGAAGGCACGCGGCCCCGGCCGGTGCGGAGGTGGCGCGATCACGCCCATCGCGATCAGGTTATCGCGCCGGTCATAGCGCAAGGCGACCATCTCCGCCGGTGTCCCGCTGGCGCGCTGGAACTGCGTGCGCTCCACCCGTGAATATTCGCGTTGTCCGTGGGCGGTGCCGATCGATTGCTGCATCTGCGGCGCGGCCTGCACGGTATCGGCCGGCGCGCGCGCTGCAGCGGGCGGATGCATGGCTTCAGCCCGTGCGCTGCCGGTCTTGCCGTGGCTGATCCGCGGGCGCGGTGGCGGAGACGGGCGCTCACGGAACACCGCAATGCCGATCACCCCGACATTATCCGGTCGGCCGGTGCGCGCGGCGTAGCTGTCGGGCAGCGCGGAAAATTCGAATGCCGCCACATCCGACAAGCTCTTGCGCCAGCCGGCCACGTCGGTGCTTTGGTATGGCTCCAGCACATAGCCGGCCTGATCCGGCGCGGCCGTCTGGCCGCTGACGGCATTGATGCCGTCCACGCTGAGCACCGCCAGCACGCGGCCGCCGCTGCGGTTGGCAAGACGGATCGCGTAACGTTGGCCCGGACGGCCTTCGACAAAGGCCTGGTCGTCGCGGTAATGGACGTGAAGCGGCTGGCCGCTGTCGCGGTCCACCACATTCAATTCGACCACCCGGCCATGCGCGGCGGCGGGCGCGGGAAACGCCGCCATCGCGGTGGACAGGGTGAGAATCAACAGGGTCAGCAGATACATGGCACGGCTCCGGTGGAAGGTGCGGCGCTTCAACGCGCGTAGCTGCGATTCGGGGTTGTGCTGCGCGGTCGCGGTTCACGTTGCGGCAACATTTGCCGGTGGCTGCTGCGGTTATGCTTTCGCCCGGATGCCGATCTGCCCGGCCGCAGGAGTTTCCCCTTGCCATTTCCGACGCGAGCCGCCGCCGGCCTGTTGATGTTGTTGCCGACGCTGGCGTATGGCCAGGGGTTGGGGCGGGTCGAGGTGCAGGGGCTGGGCGGTGAGCAGTTGCAGAATGTGCGGCTATCGCTCTCGCTGGTGCAGTTGCCCGAAGAAGAGCGCAAGACCCTGACCGAAGCGCGTCTGTCCTACCTGCTGCGGCGCGTGCCGGCGGAGGTGGACCAGGCGCTGCAACCCTATGGTTACTACGCTGCCAGTGTCGAAAGCCGGATCGAGCGGCGCGCCGATGGCGTGCCGGACGTGGTGCTGGAAGTGACGCCGGGCGAGCCGGTGAAGGTGGCCGCCAGCCAAGTCGTGATCGATGCCCCGGCAGCGGAAGACCCCGTAATCGATGCCGACATCGAAGGTTTCCGGCCGCGCATCGGAGAGGTTTTCGATCATCGGCGCTACGAGGCCAGCAAGCTGACCCTGCAACGCAGCCTGCTGGCACGCGGCTATTTCGATGCCGAGCTGCGCGCGCACCGGGTCGAGGTGTCGCGCAAGGCACTGACCGCCAAGATCAATCTGGACTGGATCGGCGGCAAACGCTACCGCTTCGGGGAAACCCGTTTTGAAGGTTCGCACGTGCGGGAGGACCTGCTGCACAAGGCGGTGCCCTACAAATACGGGGCGTTCTACGAGCAGTCTGAATTGCTGAAACTGCACCAGCGCCTGACCGATCTGGATTATTTCGGTTACATAGACGCGCGTCCGGACGTGGAAAATGCCGATGGCGACGAGGTGCCAATCGCGATCTCGTTGCTGCCGGGCAAGCGCAGCGTCTACACCGCCGGCCTGAGTTTCGGTACCGATTCGGGCGCCGGTGTGCAGGTGGGGCTCGAGCGGCGCTGGGTCAACAGCCGCGGGCACAAGTTCGGCGCCAATCTGGACTGGGCGCAGCGGCGCAAGAGCCTGGGTGCCGAATACCGCATCCCGGCCTTCGCCTGGGCCGAGGGCTGGTACGCGTTTGGTGCCAACCGGCGCGAGGAGGAGAGCGACGTGCTCAAGACCCGCATTACTGAGCTGGTGGCTTCGCGCAGCGGAGCCTGGCGTGGCTGGAATCTCAATCTCGCCATGCACATGCGGACCGAGGATTTCGAGATCGGCCATGCGGAAGCGCGGCGTGATGGCACCGCCACCGTTGGCGAATCGCGGCTGGTGTATCCGGCGCTGTCGGCGCAGCGGGTGGTGGCCGATGATCCGATGTATCCGAGCCGGGGTTTCTCGCTGCGGGGCGAGTTCAAGATCGGAGCCGAAGCGCTGGCCTCGGATGTGAACTTCGGCCAGTTTTTGCTGGATGCCAAGCTGATCCGCAGTGTCGGGAGCAACAACCGTTTCCTGTTCCGTGGCCAGCTCGGGCGCACTTTCACCGACCAGTTCGACCAGTTGCCGCCATCGCTGCGGTTTTTCGCCGGCGGCGATCGCAGCATTCGCGGCTACGGCTACCAGGAAATCGCCCCGCGCCAGGAGGGTGTGGTGCTGGGTGGCAAGAATCTGCTGGTGGGCAGTGCCGAGTACGAGCGCATGTTCAGTTCAAGCTGGGGTGCGGCGGTGTTCGTGGACGCCGGCAACGCCTTCAACGAAGTCAACGAGGGCGCCTATGTCGGCGCGGGCGCCGGAGTACGCTGGCGCTCGCCGGTGGGCATGGTGCGGCTGGATCTGGCGCACGGATTCAAGGACGCGGACAACTCGATCCAGCTCCACATCAACATCGGGCCGGACCTGTGAGCGCGGCAGCCGAGACATCCGGCAACACGCCGCCGCGCAGGCCGCGCCGTCGCCTGTGGTGGTGGCTGGGCGGTGTGCTGATGGCCGTGCCGGTATTGCTGCTGGTGTTGCTGATGTGGCTGCTGAACAGTGGCAGCGGGCGGGATGTGGCACTGGCGCAGCTGGATCGTTTCCTGCCGCCGGGCATGCTGTCCTGGAGCGGTGCCGAGGGGCACTTGGCCGGCGGTCTGGTGCTGCACGATGTGCGGCTGCACACCGATGCGGCCGATATCGCTGCGCAGCGGCTGGAGCTGGACCTAGACAGCGGCGCGCTGCTGTCCGGCGCTCTGCATCTGCGTCGCATCGCCGTTTCCGGCGGCAAGGTCGAGCTGCCAGCGGCCGCACCGTCCGACGAGCCGCCACCGGCGCGGATTGAGCTGCCGGATTCGTTGCCGCAATTGGTCTTGCCACTCCCGGTCCGGGTCGATGCGCTGGTGCTGGAGGATGTCGAGATCCTGCGCGATCGCGAACGCCTGCTGCATGTGCAGGAACTGACCGGCGCCGCATCACTGCAGGCCGGGCGCTTGCAGCTGCAACAATGGTCGCTGTCCAGCGATCGCGTCGGGCTGGCGCTGGATGCGGATATCGATACCGCCTCCAGCTGGGCCAGCCGCTTGCGTGCCCAGGCGCGCGTCGCGCTCGAAGATGCCGAACCGCTGCCGCTGGAACTGCGCATCGACGGCGATTTGAATGCGCTGGCGCTGGAGCTGGATGCCGATCTCGGACAGCCGGCGACGCTGCGGCTGCAAACCCGTGGTGGCCTGCCCGAACCGGACTGGACATTGAATCTGGATGCGCCGCATCTGGCGCTGGCGCGTCTGGGGCTTGAAGGCGAGCCGCTGACGTTGCAGCTGTCCGGTGAAGGCGACTTGCGCCAGGCGTCCCTGTCGGGCCGGCTGGAACAGGCCGGTTTCGAGCTGCAGCTGGCGCCTTCGCGGATTTCCTACGACGAGTTCCGGCTGAGGCTGGAACCGCTGTCGCTGGGTCTGTATGACGGCAGCGCCCGGCTCGAAGGCGAACTGGACCTTTCCACCTCCGATCCGCAGCTGCATGCCGATCTGGCATGGCAGGACATCGTGCTGCCCGGCGCCGCGCCGGATGCCGTGGTGCGCAGCCAGGGCACGGCCCGCATCGATGGTCCGCTGGACGACTACGCGTTGACGCTGGACGGACGTTTTGCGCGTGGCCCGGATCAGGCGCGTGTGCAACTGGCTGGTCGCGGTTCCACGCAGGCGCTGGATCTGGAAAGCCTGCACGCCGAATTGCCCGGTGGCGGGCTGGATGCACATGGCCGTGTGGCCTGGTCGCCGGCACTGCATGCCACGCTGGACGCCACGCTGCAGCAGTTTGACCCCTCGTATTTCGCGCCGGATCTGCACGGCGTGCTGGATGCCCGGCTGCATCTGGATGGTGGACTTGCCGATGCTGGCCCGTTCGGCGAACTGCGGCTGGATGGGCTGGACGGCCAGCTGCGCGGGCGCAGCGTCAGCGGCTCGGCCCAGGCACGGATGCAGGCCGATGGGCACGGCAGTGGTGAACTCGACCTGCGTCTGGGCCAGTCGCATGTCCATGGACAGGGCCATTGGCAGGATGAATTCGATATCGAGCTGGCATTGGCGCCGCTGGAACTGGCCGACCTGCTGCCCGAAGCCGGCGGCCGGCTGGACGGCAGCCTGACCCTGCGTGGCGCACGTGATGCGCCCAGCTTGTCGGCGCAACTGGATGGCCAGAGTCTGGCCCTGGCCGGGCAGACGGCGCAGCAATTGCGCCTGCGGGCCGGCGTGCAGGCCTGGGAACGCGGCAGCATCAGCATCGAAGCGCAGGCGCTGGAACTGGGTGGGCAGGACTTCGCGACATTGGCGCTGTCCGGCGAAGGCAGCCGCGCCGCACATGACCTCAGCCTGGCGCTGGTCGGTGACATCGCAACGCTGGGGCTGGACCTGAACGGTGGCCTGCAACCGCGCGACAGCAGTTGGCAGGGAGAACTGCGCGATCTGCATCTGGAGCCGAAGGAACGCACTGCCTGGCGCCTGCGCGAGCCGGCCCGGCTGGCGTATCTGCCGGATGCCGGCAGCGTATCGCTGTCGCGCACCTGCCTGGATGCCGCCCCGGCTTGGCTGTGCGCGGAAATCACCACGCAGGGGACGACCAGCCAAGGCACCGTGGAACTGGACGGTTTCGACCTGGCTGAACTGGATCCGCTGCTGGCCTCGCTGCTGGAACAACCCGCCGCATTGAACGGCAGCCTCGCCGCCAACGGGCAGTTCCAGCGCGATGCACAAGGCCGGCTCCAGGCTGGTTTCCAGGCGCGCGTGCCGCAGGCCACGCTGAAGCTGGACCCGGCCGCCGAACGCGAACTGCTGGACCTGGCCGATCTGGTTCTGGACCTGACACTGGATCCGGACCGCGCCAAGCTGCAACTGGATGCACGCGTCTCGCAGCATGGCCATCTGCGCGCCGGCATGGAGGTGTCAACGCCGCTGGAAGCGGACGGCACGCTGTCCGGCCAGGTTGATCTGTTGCTGCCCGACATCGCGCTGCTGGAACTGTTCACCGATCAGGTGGTGAATCCGCAGGGGCGGGTCGAAGGCCGGCTGCTGCTGGCCGGCACGCGCAGCCAGCCGCAACTGGATGGCACGCTGGAACTGCTGGATTTCTCGGCCGAATTGCCGGCGCTCGGCATCCAGCCACGCGAAGGCCATATCCGCCTGTCCAGCCGTGAGGCAACCGCGCTGGAGCTGGACGGCAGCCTGATGCTGGGCGACGGCAAGGCCATGATCGAAGGCCGCTTCGATCTGGCTGGCGATAACGGTGTGGCCGGCACATTGGCGATCCGGGGCGAAGAATTGAGCGTGATGGACGTGCCGCAGGCGCGGGTGCGGGCCTCGCCGGACCTGCGGCTGGAACTTGCCGGCCGGGCGCTGAAACTGCGCGGCAGCGTCGATGTGCCGTACGCGCGGATCAATCTGGAGCACCTGCAGGGCGTGGCCTCGCCCTCCTCGGACGTGGTGATCGTGGATGACGAGCAGAGCAGTGGCGGGCTGGCGGTGGACGCCGATATCAGCGTCACGCTGGGGCGCAGTGTGCGGATGCGCGGCTATGGACTGAACGGCACCCTGGCCGGCCAGCTGCGGGTGCGCGACCGCCCCGGCTACGCCACCACCGGCAGCGGCGCGATCGAGGTCGGCGGCGCCTACAAGGCCTATGGGCAGGACCTCAGCATCACTCGCGGCCGGGTGTCCTTCGCTTCGACCCCGATCGACAACCCGATGCTGGACATCCGCGCAGAACGCAAGATCGATGCGGTCACGGTCGGGGTGCAGGTGCGCGGCACCGCGCTGGTGCCGGAGTTGACGTTGTGGTCGGACCCGGCGATGGAGCAGGCCGAACAGCTGTCCTATCTGGTGCTGGGCCGCCCCTTGCGCTCGGCCTCGCAGGCCGACGGCACCCAGCTGACCCAGGCGGCCGCCGCGATGGGCGGCAACCTGCTGGCGCAGAATCTGGGTGCGCGCCTGGGCATCGAGGATGTCGGGGTGTCCGACAACCGCGCCCTGGGCGGTGCCGCGCTGACCGTCGGCATGCACCTGTCGCCACGGCTGTATGTCAGCTACGGCGTGGCGCTGTTCGGCTCCGGCCAGGTGGTGACCTTCAAGTACCTGCTCAGCCGGTTGTGGAACATCCAGATCGACTCGGGCAGCGAGAACCGTGCCGCGCTCAACTATCGACTCGAACGCTGACGGCGCGGGGACGCAACGGCTGCACGCCCCGCATCGGGGCCACCCCTGCACCAAGGTACATGGAATTCATGCATGACCATGCGGCCGGTTTGTTCTAAGCTTGCGGCTTCGGCCCGCCGGGCCGCCATCGCTGTTCCCCCACTGCGTCGGTTTTCCAGACAATCGCGTCCGCTTCACCAGGCCCTGCTACACGGGTTTTGGCAAGCTGGCGGACTGCGTTGTCCCGAAGCTTTTCGCCGCATGAAACAGTGGTTCCGGCCGCCGTTTCCATACAACCATCCGAGTACCCCCATGAAGTTCAAAGCCCTTTCGCTGTCCGCCGCTGTCGCCCTGGCGCTTGCCGCATGCGGTGGCCAATCCGATGCACCTGCCTCCGCCAACGGCGGTTCCGCCGCCAGCACTGCCCAGCCAGCAGTACCGCAGGTCAATGGGCCGGCGATCGAAGCCCAGGTGGAAATCGACCAGCTCGCCTCACTGCCGCCGGGTCTGACGCTGGTGCTGAAGCTGGTGGACATCACCGACAGCACCAACCTGCCGGTGGTCGTGGCCGAGTCTTCCACGCCGGCACCGGCCGCGCTGCCGCTGCGCGTTGCGCTGCCCTACGATCCGGCCCGCATCGATGCGTCGCGCAATTACGGCTTCCAGGTGGCGGTGCAGGCAGAAACCCTGGTGCTGTACGGCACCGCCCGTCCGGTCCCGGTGCTGACCCAGGGTGCCGAAACCGGGCGTCTGGAGCTGAGCCTGGTGCGGGGTGGCCAGCCGGCTGCCGATGTGCCGCCGGCGGATCAGGCCAAGGAAGAGTTCACCAAGCTGGAAGTCAGCATCGGCGGCATGCGCCGGATCCAGGGCGAGCGTCTGGAAGCCGATGTGGCGGTGGGCTGGGACGCCTTCGTCGAGGACAGCGGCCAGATCCGCATGGCGCGCGAGCAGGTCGATTTCGGTGATGCCGGTTCGGCCCAGTTCCGTTATGCCTACAAGGGTGGTCAGCCGTGGGTGGTCGAGCGCGTCCAGTCCGGCGTCAAGACCCTGGTGGGCTGGACCCAGAGCGGCGACCTGCTGCTGAACGAGAAGGGTTCGGGCGAAGCCGACGAGGCCGAAGTGGCCGCGTTGCGCAGCCGCGCGCAGTCGCTTTACACGCTGGCGGCCGCGCGCCGCTGATCCATATCGGGCGATGCGCCTTGCCCCGTCGGAGGGGCAATCGCTATCATCGTCCGATGCTTCAGCATCCGTACATTGTCCGGATGAGCCCGCATCCGCGCCGACGCGGCGGGAACGAGGTCAAAAAGGAGACGGCACCTGTGCCATCGGCACGGTGCCTTCGCATCGGTTAAAGCTGGGGGGAACCCCGAGGTAAAATGATGACCAACGCAGCTCGTACGCTACGCATCGGCATTGGACTGGTCGCGCTGTTCGCGGCCACTGCGGCGCTGGGTGCCGACCCGCAACCCTGGCAGCTCAACATGGGGCCCGGCGTGACCGAGGTCTCGCGTGAGGTCTACTGGCTGCACAACCTGATCCTGGGCATCTGTACCGTCATCGGCCTGCTGGTGTTCGGTGCGATGGGCTACGCGATGTTCGCGTTCCGCAAGTCCAAGGGCGTGGTGCCGGCCACCTTCAGCCACAACACCAAGGCGGAAATCGTCTGGACGGTGATTCCGATCATCATCCTGGTGGTGGTGGCGTGGCCTTCGACCAAGACCCTGTACAAGATGTACGACGCCTCCGAATCCGACATGACGGTGAAGATCACCGGCTACCAGTGGATGTGGAAGTACGAAATCCTGAACTACCGCGGCGAGCAGACCGGGGTGAGCTTCATCAGCCGTCTGGACGAAGCCAGCAACGCCGCCCGCCAGTTGCGCTCGGGCATTGATCCGGGTTCGGTGCGCGATGGTGACATCAACACCTATCTGCTCAACGTCGACAAGCCGCTGGTGCTGCCGACCAACACCAAGATCCGCTTCGTGCTGACCGCCGATGACGTCATTCACTCCTGGTGGGTGCCGGCGCTGGGCTGGAAGCAGGACGCGATTCCGGGCATGGTCAACGAGCAGTGGACCAACATCCTTGAGCCGGGTACCTACCGCGGCCAGTGCGCCGAACTGTGTGGCAAGGACCACGGCTTCATGCCGATCGTGGTGCAGGCGGTGCCGCAGGCCGAGTTCGAAGGCTGGCTCGCGATCCAGCCCGGCTCCAGCTTCACCCAGGCCGAGCGCGTGGCGCAGGCCGAAGAACCCGTCGTCCCGAACCAGGGCTGATCGCCCGCCGCAGATCGCAAGAGGCAATAGCCATGGCAACCATCCGCAGTGACATCCAGACCGGTCAGGACGTGCATCACGACGATCACGACCACGACCATCACCAGACGTTCTTCCAGCGCTGGTTCCTGTCCACCAACCACAAGGACATCGGGTCGCTGTACCTGCTGTTCTCGTTCGTGATGTTCCTGATCGGCGGCGCGATGTCCGGCGTGATCCGCGCCGAACTGGCCGTCCCGGGCCTGCAATTCGTGGACCCGCTGTTCTTCAACCAGATGACCACCATGCACGCGTTGGTGATGATCTTCGGCGGCGTGATGCCGGCCTTCGTGGGCCTGGGCAACTGGATGATCCCGCTGCAGATCGGCGCGCCGGACATGGCGCTGCCACGCATGAACAACTGGTCGTTCTGGATCCTGCCGTTCGCGTTCCTGATCCTGCTGTCGACGCTGTTCATGGACGGTGGTGCGCCGGCCGGTGGCTGGACGCTGTATCCGCCGCTGTCGCTGCAGGGCGGCAGTGCGATCGCGTTCGCGATCTTCGCGATCCACATGATGGGCATCAGTTCGATCATGGGCGCGATCAACATCATCGCCACGGTGCTGAACATGCGGGCGCCGGGCATGGATCTGCTGAAGATGCCGATCTTCCCGTGGACCTGGCTGATCACCGCCTTCCTGCTGATCGGTGTGATGCCGGTGCTGGCCGGTGCGGTGACGATGCTGCTGACCGACAAGTTCTTCGCCACCACATTCTTCTCCGCTGCCGGCGGCGGTGACCCGGTGATGTACCAGCACATCTTCTGGTTCTTCGGGCATCCGGAGGTCTACATCATGATCCTGCCCGCGTTCGGCGTGGTGTCCGAGATCATCCCGACCTTCAGTCGCAAGCCGTTGTTCGGCTACACCGCGATGGTCTATGCCACGGCTTCGATCGCGTTCCTGTCGTTCATCGTCTGGGCGCACCACATGTTCACCGTCGGCATGCCGCTGGGCGGCGAGCTGTTCTTCATGTACGCCACGATGCTGATCGCGATTCCGACCGGGGTGAAGGTGTTCAACTGGGTGTCGACGATGTGGCGCGGCTCGATCTCGTTTGAGACGCCGATGCTGTGGGCGCTGGCGTTCGTGGTGCTGTTCACCATCGGCGGCTTCTCCGGCCTGATGCTGGCGATCGTGCCGGCCGACTTCCAGTACCACGACACCTATTTCGTCGTGGCGCATTTCCACTACGTGTTGGTGACCGGTGCGCTGTTCTCGATCATCGCGGCGGTTTATTACTGGTGGCCGAAGTGGAGCGGCCGGATGGTCAACGAGCGCCTCGGCAAGTTCCATTTTTGGTGGAGCATGGTGTTCTCCAACCTGCTGTTCTTCCCGCAGCATTTCCTGGGGCTGGCCGGCATGCCGCGCCGCATCCCTGATTACAACGTCGCGTTCGCGGACTGGAATCTGATCAGCTCGATCGGCGCCTTCGGCATGCTGGTGTCGCCGTTCATCATGATCTACGTGTTCTGGCACTCGCTGCGCAAGGGCGAGAAGGCCGGCGCGCGCGCCTGGGAAGGCGCCAAGGGGCTGGAGTGGACCGTGCCTTCGCCGGCACCGCAACACACCTTCACCCGTCCGCCGGTGTTGCGCCCGGGCGACCTGGCGCACGAAGGCGAACATTGAACAGACTGACGGCCGCCGACATGGCGGCGGCCAGCCAGGGAGCCGATGTGAATGATCCGCAGCCATCGCAGGAAGTGATCGACGCCAACCGCCGTCGCGGCGTGCGCCGCACGGTGATCGTGGTGTCGACGATCGCGCTGCTGATCTACATCGGCTTCGTCACCGGATTGATCGGACGATGAGCGCTCCCCACGATGCCAGCGGCAACGTGCTGCGCCGCGCGCTGTGGATTTGCGGCATCGCGTTCGCGCTGTGCTTCTCGATGGTGCCGCTGTACCGGATCGCCTGCGAGCAGTTGCTGGGCATCAAGCTCGGTGGTGCCAGCGGCGCGGCGGCGGCGGAAGTCGATACTTCGCGCTGGGTCACGGTGGAGTTCGATGGCGGCGTCAATTCCGGCCTGCCGTGGAGTTTCCGTCCGGCCCAGGCACAGCTCAAGGTGCACCCGGGGCAGGTGGTCGACGCTTTGTACTACGCCCGCAATGACGGTGTGACCGCCATTGTCGGGCAGGCGGTGCCATCGGTGGCACCGAGCATCGCCTCGGCCTATTTCAACAAGACCGAATGTTTCTGCTTCACCGAGCAGCTGCTGGGCCCGGGTGAGGAGCGGCCGATGCCGGTACGCTTCATCGTGGATCCGGACCTGCCCAAGCAGGTGAGCCGCATGACGCTTTCGTATACCTTTTTCAAGAATGATCCGGCCACCCAGCGCCTGATCGAAAACAATCCGCACGCCGCACCTGCGGCACCATGATCGCCACAGCTTGAATACGGGAATCGCCATGGCCCAGACCACCCACGACGCCGACATCTATTTTGTTCCCAAGTACAGCCCCTGGCCGCTGGTGGGCTCGATCGGCCTGTTCATCATGGTCATCGGCGTGGCCAACTGGTTCAACGAGGTCTCCTGGGGCAAGCCACTGTTCTACGTCGGCGTGGCCGTGATGATCGGCATGTTCTGGGGCTGGTTCGGCACGGTGATCCGCGAATCGGTGTCCGGCGTCTACAGCCGCCAGGTGGATGGCTCGTTCCGGATGGGGATGATCTGGTTCATCTTCTCAGAGGTGATGTTCTTCGGTGCGTTCTTCGGTGCGCTGTTCTACGCGCGCAGCCTGTCGGTGCCGTGGATCGGCGGCGAGGGCGATGGTGTTGCGACCCAGGCGTTTCTGTGGAGTGGCTACGAGGCGGCATGGCCGACCAACGGGCCGGCCCAGGTCGGTGGCGAATTCCAGACCATGTCGGCCTGGGGTCTGCCGCTGGTCAACACGCTGCTGCTGCTGGCTTCCGGCGTCACGTTGACCATCGCGCACCATGCGCTGAAGGCCGGCCAGCGCGGCAAGCTGCTGCTGTGGCTGGGCGCCACCGTGCTGCTGGGCGCGACCTTCCTGTTCTTCCAGGTCGAGGAGTATATCCACGCTTACCGAGATCTGAACCTGACCCTGGGTTCGGGCATCTACGGTTCGACCTTCTTCATGCTCACCGGCTTCCACGGGGTGCACGTGACGCTGGGCACGATCATGCTGATCGTGATCTGGTTCCGTGTGCTGAAGGGACATTTCACTGCCGACAACCACTTCGGCTTCGAGGCGGTGGCTTGGTATTGGCACTTTGTCGACGTGGTGTGGCTGCTGTTGTTCCTGTTCGTCTACGTGCTCTGATCGCGGCGCCGGCATCAGGCCGGCTTCCGCTCAAGCGCAGGTGCGCGTGTCGATGCGCCTGCGCTTCATCGCCCAGCGCTGGCTTTCAGCACGAGGGCCCGAGGCCAGGCTGGATCAGCCGTTGATGCCGTGCGGTGTGATCACGCCGGTCAGGATGCCCAGTACCACCAGGGCAATCAGCGCGATGCTCAGGCCCACGCGCCAGGTCAAAGCATTGACGGTACGCTTGGTCTGGCCCTTGTCGATGATCATGTAGTACAGCCCGGCGCCGAGGTTGTACAGGATCAGGACGATGAACAGGATGATGATGACTTTCGGCCACATGACGGGGTTCCACTGTGCTGGAAGGAAAAGGCTTGCCGTGAACGCGCGGTTCCGGGCATCGGGCGATTGTCCCACAGCATCGTTGGATTGGATGTGAGCCGTCGGGAACATCTTGCCATCCGCCTCGCGTGGGGCGTGGCCGCCGTCCTTCTGGCTGCCGCATTCGCATCGCTCGGGTTCTGGCAATACGGCCGTGCCGACGAAAAGGCGCGCTGGCTGGACGGCTACGCGCGCGCGCTGCAGGCCGCGCCGAAGCCGTTGGCGCAGGTGCTGGGTTTGCCGCCGGTGGATGTGCCGGTGCGCGTGAATGGTGCCGTCACTCTGCGCCGGGAACCGGTGCTGCTGCTCGACAACCAGCAGCGCGAAGGCCAGGTGGGCGTGCGCGCCTACGTGCTCGGCCAGGTGCAGGGTGCTGCGACGCCGGTACTGGTGGAATTGGGCTGGCTGCCGATCGGGCCGGATCGTGCGTTGCCCGAAGTCGAGGTTCCCGCACCAGTGCAGCAGATCGATGGCGTGTTGCTGCCATGGCCCGGACAGGGCCTGAAGTTGGCGGAAAACCCATGGGGAGCCGATGCCTCCACGGTACTGCTGACCTATCTTGATCGTAACGAAATCGGCGACCACACCGGCACAAGTCCGTATGATGGCGTGTTGCAGCCGGCGCCTTCGATGCCGCTGGGCCATGTGCGCGATGCCGGCACGCTGCCCAATACGCTGCCCCCCGAACGGCACCGCGGTTACGCCGTGCAGTGGTGGGGCCTGGCGCTCACCGTCATGGTGGTCTACCTGATCCTGGCATTGCGCCGAGGACGAGAATGAACAGCGAAACCGGATTCGACCCTGCCGTCCGCCGCCGCAACCGCATCATGCTGGTGGCGCTGGCGGCCCTGTTCCTGCTGCCGTTCGTGGCGGCGACGCTGCTGCATCTGAGCGGCTGGTCGCCGCAGGACACGCGCAATCGCGGCGAATTGCTGGAACCACCGGTGCCGCTGTCCGATCTGGAACTGCATCAGGCTGATGGCAGCATCTACCAATGGGCGCCGCAGGAACGCCGCTGGCAGATCGCGGTATTGCCGCCGCCCGATTGCGGTGCGGCCTGCGGCGAATTGATCGCCGGTCTGGACAAGGTCTGGCGCCTGCAGGGACGGCGTGCCGATCGCCTGCAGGTGCTGTGGTTCGGTGCCGTGCCGGCCGATGCCGTGGTGTTCCGCAACTTCGTGCCGATGCGCCCGGATGCGACGCTGGCACAACGCATGCCGGGGCTGGCCAGCAGTGGCGCACCGACGGTCTATCTGTACGACCCGGCCGGTTTCCTGGTGATGCGCTATGCGCCGGATTTCGATCTGGCCGATCTGCGCGCCGATATCGCCCAGCTGCTGAAATGACGCCCATGCCGCACCGCAACTATCACCGCATCGCCTGGATCGCCCTGCTGCTGGTCATGGTGGTCATCGTGTTCGGCGCCTTCGTGCGCTTGTCCAACGCCGGACTGTCCTGCCCGGACTGGCCGACCTGCTATGGCCGCATCACCTGGCCGGTGCATGAGCACGAGATCGCGCATGCCAATGACGCCTTCGAGCGTCCGGTGGAAAGCCACAAGGCATGGCGTGAACAGGTGCACCGCCATCTGGCCGGATTGCTGGGGCTGATGGTGTTCACGCTGGCGCTGCTGGGTTCACGCAAGGTGCGTGGCGGCAAGGCCGTGGTGATCGGTGCCAGCGCGCTGGTGGCCGCCGCGATCCCACTCTATATGCAGGGCCAGCATGGCTGGGCCTCGACACTGGCCATTGCCGGTGAAGTGATGCTGCTGGGCTGGGCCCTGCGGCCGGACGGGGTGCTGTCGCCACGCGGGGACTTTTCCCGGCTGTCGGCGCTGTTGCTGGCGGTGATCATCTTCCAGGCGCTGCTGGGTATGTGGACCGTGACCTGGCTGCTCAAACCCATCGTGGTGATGGGCCATCTGATGGGCGGCGTGACCACGATGGCGCTGCTGACCTGGCTGGCCTGCCGTGCTTCGCCGAACGCGGCGCTGCAACTGCCGGCGGCGTGGGCGCTGCGCGGATGGCTGGTGGCCGGCATCGTACTGGTGGTGGTGCAGATCGCGCTGGGGGGCTGGGTGTCGGCCAACTATGCGGCGCTGGCCTGCGGCACGGATTTCCCGAAATGCCTGGGCCAGTGGTGGCCGCAACATGATTTCGGCGAGGCCTTCGTGCTGTGGCGCGGCATTGGCACCGACTATGAAGGCGGCGTGCTGGATGGCCCAGCGCGGGTGGCGATCCAGCTGGCGCACCGGCTGTTCGCGCTGGTTGTGGTGGCCGGGCTGATCGTTCTGGGCCGCAGGTTGCGCGCGATTCCGGAAATCTCCGGCTGGGGCACCGCGCTGTGGGTGCTGCTGGGTGCGCAGGTCGGGCTCGGCATCCTGAATGTGGTCTCCGGTTTGCCGCTGAAGATCGCCACCGCACACAACGCGGTCGCGGCGCTGCTGCTGTTCGTGATGGTGCTGCTGCTGGCGCGTCTGCGTCCGGCGCCGGAGGCGGTGGCGCGATGAGTTTCAAGGCGCGCCAGTACTGGGCCCTGACCAAGCCGCGCGTGGTGGCGCTGATCGCGTTCACCGCGATCATCGGCATGCTGATGGCGGTGCCTGGTCTGCCGCCACTGGTGCCGGCGCTGGCCGGCATGCTCGGCATCTGGCTGGCGGCGTCGTCGGCGGCGGCGATCAACCATCTGATCGATCAGCGTATCGATGTGGTGATGGCGCGCACTGCACACCGGCCATTGCCCAGCGGCCAGCTGCGCAGCTCGCAGGTGCTGGTGTTCGCGCTGGCGCTGGGTGCGCTGTCGATGCTGGTGCTGGTGCTGTGGACCAATGTGCTGACAGCAGTGCTGACCTTCGCTTCGCTGATCGGCTATGCCGTGGTCTATACCGCATGGCTCAAACGCGCGACGCCGCAGAATATCGTGATCGGCGGTGCTGCCGGTGCTGCGCCGCCGGTGCTGGGCTGGGTCGCGGTCACCGGTGAGTTGCATCCGCATGCGCTGCTGCTGTTCCTGATCGTGTTCGTCTGGACGCCGCCGCACTTCTGGGCGCTGGCGATCTTCCGCCGCGACGATTACGCGCGCGCGATGATCCCGATGCTGCCGGTCACGCACGGCGTCACCTACACCCGCTGGCATGTGCTGTTCTACACGTTGCTGCTGCTGGTGGTGACGATGCTGCCGTGGCTGACCGGCATGAGCGGGCTGTTCTATCTGGGCGGCGCGCTGGTGCTGGGCGGGGTGTTCCTGTGGTACGCGATCCGGCTGATGAATCCGCCGTCGGAGCGCTTCGCGATGATCGTGTTCAATTATTCGATCGTGTACCTGATGGCGCTGTTCGCGTTCCTGCTGGTGGACCACTGGTTGCCGCCGCTCGGCTGACGCGCAACGCCGGTAAAGCGTCAGTTCTCCTCCAGTGCCGTGCGCAGCCAGGCTGCCAGTGCGGGCAGACGCGGATCGCTGTGCTGTCTGCGGCTGCATAGTACCCAGCGCGCGTCGGTTTCGACGAATCCGAACGGTGCCAGCAGGCGGCCGGCGGCCAGATCCCCGCTTGCCAATGGTTCCGGTGCGATCGCAATGCCCAGCCCCGCGACCGCGGCTTCCAGCAAGTAATACAGATGCGCAAAGCCGCTGCCGAACTGGAGTGCGTCGGGGTCCAGCCCATGGCGCTGCGCCCAGTCCGGCCAGGCCTGCGGACGCGAGGTGGTGTGCAGCAGCGGTTGCTGGATCAGGCTGGCGGGCGTGGCGCTGCTCAGGTTGTCCGCGTCCGGATGCTGGCTCGACATTACCGGGCCGATGCGCTCGGGCGCCAGTTCCCACACCTGCCATGATGATGGCCACGGCGGGCTGTCCAGCAACAGCGCGGCATCCAGTCCGGCCAGTTCCGGGCCGGGCATGGTTTCCTGCGCGGAAAGGTGCAGGCGCAGATCCGGCAGTTCCTGCTCCAGCCGCGCAAGTCGCGGAATGACCCAGCGCGCCAGGATGCTGGCCGAGCATCCCAGCACCAGTGCGCTGCGGCCCTGCTCCTGCCGCACGCGGCCACAGGCGTCGCGCAACCGTACGAAGGCGTCGCTGGCGGCTTCGGCCAGATGCAGGCCGGCGCGGGTCGGCACCAGACCGCGGCCTTCGCGCCGGAACAGCGCGCAGCCCAGTGTTTCTTCCAGCGTGCGCAGATGGCGGCTGACCGCGCCGTGGGTGACGTGCAACTCGTCGGCGGCGCGGCTGACGCTGTGCAGTCGCGCGACCGCCTCAAAGGCCCGCAGCGCGTTCAACGAGGGCAGGGAAGTCGGCATAATCTGTGAGATTTCCTGACAGGTTGCGGCAATTTTATCGCTTATCCCTTCGCCTGCGTGGCGCTAGACTGATGGCCTTTTCCGCACAGTGCATGGCCACGATGAATCTGCCGCATGTTTCCGACTACAACGTGTTTCCCGATGCCCGTGGCCACTTCGGTCCTTATGGCGGCAGCTTCGTGGCCGAAACCCTGATGCAGCCGCTGCAGGAATTGACCGACGCCTGGTTGCGCTACCGAGAGGACCCGGAGTTCATCGCCGAACTGGACGCTGACCTGCGTGATTATGTCGGCCGCCCCAGCCCGATCTATTTCGCCCAGCGCCTGACGCAGAAGGTCGGCGGCGCGCGCATCCTGCTCAAGCGCGAAGATCTGAACCACACCGGTGCGCACAAGATCAACAACACCGTCGGCCAGGCGATGCTGGCCCAGCGCATGGGCAAGACCCGCATCATCGCCGAGACCGGCGCCGGCCAGCATGGCGTCGCCAGCGCCACCGTCGCCGCGCGTCTGGGGCTGGAATGCGTGGTCTACATGGGCGCCACCGACATCGAGCGGCAGAAGATCAACGTCTACCGGATGAATCTGCTGGGCGCGAAGGTGGTGCCGGTCACCGCCGGCTCGGCCACGCTCAAGGACGCGCTGAACGAAGCGATGCGCGATTGGGTGACGAACATCCACAACACCTTCTACATCATCGGCACGGTCGCCGGTCCGCATCCGTACCCGGCGATGGTGCGCGACTTCAACGCGGTGGTCGGGCGCGAGGCGCGTGCGCAGATGCTGGCGCAGTACGGCCGTCTGCCGGACGCGATCACCGCCTGCGTCGGCGGCGGCAGCAATGCCATCGGCCTGTTTCATGCCTTCCTCAATGACCGCGCGGTGCGCATCGTCGGAGCCGAAGCAGCCGGTGACGGTATCGAAAGTGGCCGTCATGCCGCTTCGCTGGCGGCTGGCCGGCCCGGCGTGCTGCATGGCAATCGCACCTATCTGCTGTGCGACGACGATGGCCAGATCATCGAAACCCATTCGATTTCCGCCGGGCTGGACTACCCGGGCGTCGGCCCGGAACACAGCTTCCTCAAGGACACCGGCCGCGCCGAATACATCGGCGTCACCGACGATGAGGCGCTGGAAGCCTTCCACCTGCTGTGCCGCAGCGAGGGCATCCTGCCGGCGCTGGAATCCAGCCACGCCGTGGCGCAGGCGATCAAGCTGGCGCGCGAATTGCCGAAGGACGGCATCGTGCTGTGCAACCTGTCCGGGCGCGGCGACAAGGATGTCCATACGATCGCCAAACGTGAAGGTATTGAGCTTTAGCGTGGGACGCTGGGAATGGGGAGTAGGGAGTCGGGAATCGATCAAGCCGACTCCTGCGTCCCGGATGCCCCGTTGTCCCACCGCTTCCCGCTTTTTCAACTCCCCATTCCCTATTCCCCATTCCCGGCTTCCACCCCATGAACCGCATCGATACCCGTTTTGCTTCCCTCAAGGCCGCTGGCCGCACCGGTCTGGTGCCCTTCATCACTGCCGGCGATCCATCGATCGAGGCGATGGTGCCGCTGATGCATGCACTGGTGGCATCGGGCGCCGACGTGATCGAGCTGGGGGTGCCGTTCTCTGATCCGATGGCGGACGGACCGGTGATCCAGCAGGCCAGCGAACGTGCGCTGGCGCGTGGTGTGGATACCGCGAAAGTCTTCGATTTCGTGCGCCAGTTCCGCGAGCAGGACAACGAAACGCCGGTGGTATTGATGGGCTATCTGAATCCGGTCGAGATCCATGGTGTGGAACGCTACGCACAGCAGGCTGCGCAGGCCGGCGTGGATGGCGTGCTGCTGGTGGATTGCCCGCCGGAAGAGGCTGATGCGGTGCAGGCGGCATTCAAGGCCAACGGGCTGTACCAGATCTGCCTGGCGGCTCCGACCAGCAGCCCGGAGCGGCTGGCGCGGCTGATGAAGAACGGGCGCGGTTACCTGTATTACGTGTCTTTCGCCGGCGTCACCGGCGCGGCCCATCTGCAGACCGATGCGGTGCGCGACGCCGTGGCCCGGATCAAGGCGCAGGGCGATCTTCCAGTGGCGGTCGGCTTCGGTGTGCGCGATGGCGCTTCAGCCCGTGTAATCGGCGAAACCGCCGATGCCGTGGTCATCGGCAGCGCGCTGGTGCAGACCCTGGCCGGTGCCGAAAGCGTGCAGGATACCGTCAGCCGTGCCCGGGACTTTTTCACGCCGATCCGTGCCGCGCTGGATGAGTGATGTCAGGCGCCTGTGCCTGAACAGCAGGGGAAGCACCATCGCCCGCTGTGCAGGCATGGAAGCGCGATGCCGGCTTGCTGCTTTGCCGGTTTTTCTGCGCGGTGAACAGGCAAGAAAAGACCCGCACGGTGGCGGGTTTCAAGTTCCGGTGCCGTTGGCATCGGAGCAGTATGTGGTGCCCAAGAGGGGACTCGAACCCCTACGACTCGCGTCGCTACCACCTCAAGGTAGTGCGTCTACCAATTCCGCCACCTGGGCTTGTTTTCACGGTGTGGCGCGGGAAGCCGCGCATCATACCAAAGTTCGTTGCGGCGTCACTCGGTTGCCGGAACCGGCGTTTCCACCTCGGATTCGGCCGGGATTGCGGCCGGAGCCTGCTCGGCGGCGGGTGCGGCGGGCGGCACGATCGTTTCGGGAATGGCCGGCACGCTCTGTTGGGCCGGGACACTGGCTTCCGGGACCATGCTGCCCATGATGCCCAGTTCGTCGGCCTGGCTGCTGCCCGAACCAACGGTCTTGTGCAGGAAGACCGCCATGCCCAGTGCCATCAGGAAGAAGATGGTGGCCAGAATCGCGGTGCTCTTGGACAGGAAGTTGGCCGAACCGCGTGCACCGAACACCGTGGCCGAAGCGCCGGCGCCGAATCCCGCGCCAGCACCGGCACCGGCGCCGCGCTGCAGCAGGATGAAGACGGTCATCGCAACCGCGACGAGCACATAGACAACATTGAAAAGCGTGTAGATCATGGTCTGTTCTACCGCGCCGCAACAGCGGCGATGGCTAGGAAATCGTTGGCAACCAGGGAAGCTCCGCCGATCAGGCCGCCGTCGATATCCGGCTGCGAAAACAGCTCGGCGGCGTTGGCGGGCTTGACGCTTCCGCCGTACAGGATCGGGAGCGAGCTGGCAATCTTAGCATCAACCCGGGCCACTTCGCCACGGGTCCAGGCATGGACTTCCTGCGCCTGCTCCGGGCTGGCGGTCAGGCCGGTGCCGATCGCCCAGACCGGTTCGTAGGCGAACACGACGCCTTCCAGCGCAGAAGCGCCCAGCGCCAGCAGCGGTTGCAGCTGTGCCGCAAGGGCTTCCCTGGTGGCGCCGGATTCGCGCTGTTCGCGGGTTTCGCCGAAACACAGGATCGGGATCAGGCCGGATTCGCGTGCGATCTGGAATTTCTGCGCCACCAGCTCATTGCTTTCGGCGTGGTACTGGCGGCGTTCGGAATGGCCGACCAGCACGTGGCTGGCGCCGATGTCCTTCAGCATCTGGCCGGCGACTTCGCCGGTGTAGGCACCCTGCTGGTGGATGTCCAGATCCTGCGCGCCCAGGTGCAGCGTGTTGCCGGCGTGGCGGGTCACCAGTTCGGCCAGATAAGGCAGGGGCGGCAGCACGACCAGCTCCACACCGGCCTGCGGGGCGGCGGCGATGGCGTCCACCAGGGCGTGCGCAAAAGCGCGGTCGCCATGCAGTTTCCAGTTTCCAGCGACGATTTTCTGGCGCATCGATGCAATCTCCGGGCAATGGACCGGCAAGCATAGCGATACCGTTGCGGGTGGTCACGCCGTGCCGGATCGCCCGGCGCGGCGGCTGCCGTATGCTTGTCGGCAGTCACACCACGCGGATGATCCGATGTCGCAGCCCACACATGCCCTGATCACCGGTGCCTCCAGCGGCATCGGTGCCGAAATCGCACGCCAGTACGCCGCCCGCGGGGTGCCGCTGGTGCTGACCGCGCGCCGTGCCGATCGGCTCGAAGCGCTGGCACAGGAGCTTGGAAAGCAGGTGGAGTGCGTGGTGATCGCCGCCGATCTGGCTGATCCAGCCACGCCGCGCCGGCTGGTCGAGGCGCTGGCCGAGCGCGGTATCGGCATCCGTGTGCTGGTCAACAACGCCGGCTACGGCGTGCCGGGCAATTACCTGTCCTCGTCGTGGGAAACCCACGCCGCGTTCCTGCAGGTGATGGTGACGGCGGTCAGCGAGCTGACCTGGCGCCTTCTGCCGCAACTGCGTGCTGCCGGCAACGGCCGGATTCTCAATGTGGCCTCGTTCGCGGGCCTGGCGCCGAGCTCCAACGGGCAGACGCTGTATGCGGGTGCCAAGAGTTTCCTGATCAAGTTCAGCGAGTCGCTGGCGCTGGAAAACGCCGCGCACGGGGTGCAGGTCTGCGCGCTGTGCCCGGGCTTCACCTATTCCGAATTCCACGATGTCACCGGCACCCGTGAGCGGGTATCGAAGCTGCCGAAGTGGATGTGGTTGCAGGCCGACGAGGTCGCGCGGCTGGGCGTGGAGGGCGCCGAGGCCGGCAAGGTCGTGGTGATTCCCGGTACCGGCTACAAGTTGATGCGGATGGCGTTCAAGCTGATACCCGATGTGATGTTGCGCCGCACGATGGCGAAGAAGTCGGCCGCGATCCGCGACGGCGACTGAGCCGCTTCGGCACGCCGATCCGGCCACGTGGGCCGGATCGGATGTGATGCTGCAACCAGGGATCAGATCAGCTTGATCTCGCGCAGACGCTGTTCCAGGTAGCCCTGCGCCGTGATCGGTTCCGGATAGCGGTTCGGATTGTCCGGCGTGATGCACGAGGGCAGCACATCGATCAGGAAATCCGGATTCGGGTGCAGGAAGAACGGTGTCGAATACCGCGGCTGGCGTGCCTCGTCGCCCGGCGGGTTGACCACGCGGTGCGTGGTGGACGGGTACACGTGGTTGGTCAGGCGCTGCAGCATGTCGCCGATGTTGACCACGATGGTGTCGGCATCGGCGGTGAACGGTACCCAGTCGCCCTTGCGTGAAAGCACTTCCAGGCCCGCTGCACTGGCCCCGACCAGCAAGGTGATCAGGTTGATGTCCTCATGCGCGCCGGCGCGCACGTTGGGGATGTCGTCGGCGGTGATCGGCGGGTAGTGGATCGGGCGCAGGATCGAGTTGCCGGCATCGGTCTTGTCGGCGAACCAGTTCTGCGGCAGGCCGATGTGCAGCGCCAGCGCTGACAGCACGCGCGAGCCCAGCTCGTCCAGCGCGCCATACAGCGCCAGCGCCTGATGCTTGAACTCGGGGACTTCTTCCGGCCACTGGTTGTCGGCCATCACCTGGCGGTAGTGGCTGTCCGCTGGCAGCTCGCGCCCGACGTGCCAGAACTCCTTGAGATCGAAATGCTTGGAATCCTTCGCGGTTTCCACGCCGAACGGGGTATAGCCGCGCGCACCGCCGCCGCCGGGCACGTGGTACTTCTTCTTCACCTCTGCGGGCAGTGCGAAAAAGCGCTGAAAGGCGTCGTAGGCGCCGTCGATCAGGTCCTGCGGGATGCCGTGATGGCGGATGCCGGCGAAGCCCCATTCGCGGTAGGCCGCGCCAAGTTCCGCGACGAAGGCGTCACGATCGCTGTCGAAACGACGGATGTCCAGGGTGGGGATGACGGAGCTCATGTACGCGATACCTGCAAGATGGGTGGAAAAGACCAAAGGATAGGGGTTTTGCCGGGCGCCGCTTGAGGCGGGTCAAATCCGCCCCCTGCGTTGTCCTTGAACAGCTTTGAACAGCGTCAGATGGCGGCGCTGACCGCAGACGACAGCGCATCCAGCACGGACTGCATGAGGCCGGCATCGTCGGCTTCGACCGTGACGCGGATCAGTGGCTCGGTGCCGGAGGCGCGCAGCACCAGCCGACCACGACCGGCCAGTTCGGTCTCGGCGCGCTCGCGTGCGGCGACCACATCCGGGTGTGCCAGCGGCTGGCCGCCGCGCACCGGGATATTGACGGTACGTTGCGGCAGCGGGTGATAGTCGGCCAGTGCCTGTTCCAGCGTCAGGCCCTGCGCGCGCAGGGCTTCGAGCACCTGCAGCGCGCTGATGATGGCGTCGCCGGTGCTGGCGCGGTCCAGGCACAGGATGTGGCCCGAGGCTTCGCCGCCGAGCACGCCGCCGTGTTCGACCAGTGCCTGGTGCACATAGCGGTCGCCAACCTTGGTGCGGATGAAGCCGATGCCGCGCCCGGCCAATGCCTTTTCCAGCGCGAAGTTGGTCATCAGGGTGCCGACCACTGGCCCGTGCAGGCGACCGCTGGCATGCCAGTGACCGGCCAGCACATGGATCAGTGCATCGCCGTCGATCACCTGGCTGTTGCGGTCCACGAACAGCACGCGGTCGCCGTCGCCATCGAAGGCGATGCCCAGATCCGCGTTCTTCTCGCGCACCAGTGCGGCCAGCGCCTGCGGGTGGGTGGAGCCGACGTCGCGGTTGATATTGAGGCCGTCCGGTGCGGTGCCCAGCGGCAGCACCTGTGCGCCCAATTCGGAAAACACCTGCGGGCCAATCTGGTAGGTGGCGCCATGCGCGCAGTCCAGCGCGATGCGGCGGCCGGCCAGCGAAAAATCCTCGCCGACCGAGGCCTTGCAGAATTCGGCGTAGCGAGTGGCCGCATCGACGATGCGCGCAGCCTTGCCCAGCGCATCGGAGGCGACGGTGGAAAAGGGTTGTTCCAGTGCGGCCTCGATCGCCAGCTCGGTGGCGTCGTCGAGCTTCTCGCCCTGCGCCGAGAACAGCTTGATGCCGTTGTCGTAGTGCGGATTGTGCGAGGCGCTGATGACGATGCCGGCATCGGCGCGCAACGAGCGCGTCAGGTAGGCCACGCCGGGCGTGGGCATCGGGCCGAGCAGGCGCACATCGGCGCCGGCCGCGACCAGCCCGGCCTGGAGTGCCGATTCGAACATGTAGCCGGAGATGCGCGTGTCCTTGCCGATCACCACGACCGGGTGACGCTGCCCGACGGCCAGCGCACGGCCCAGGGCCCAGCCCAGCTTCAGTACGAAATCGGCAGAAATCGCGCCTTCACCGACCCGGCCACGGATACCGTCGGTGCCGAAATAGCGTCGTGCGCCCATCAGGATGGCCGCGTCAGGCGGCCGGCTCCTCGCTGCTTTCCTGCACCGGATCCGGCGCTGGCGCCGGTGCGCGCATCAGCAGGGCGAGCAGGGCGGCCAGCTTTTCACGCAGCTGGCGTCGATCCACGATGGCGTCGATGGCACCGTGGTCGAGCAGGAATTCGCTGCGCTGGAAGCCTTGCGGCAGGGTTTCGCGCACGGTCTGTTCGATCACGCGCGGGCCGGCAAAGCCGATCAGCGCCTTGGGTTCGGCCAGGTTGAGATCACCCAGCATGCCGAGGCTGGCGGAAACGCCGCCGGTGGTCGGATGCGTCAGCACCGAGACGTATGGCAGTCCGGCCTCGCGCATGCGCGCCAGCGCGGCCGAGGTCTTGGCCATCTGCATCAGCGAGAACAGGCCTTCCTGCATGCGCGCGCCGCCGGTGGCGGAGAAGCACACCAGCGGGGTGCCATGCTCAAGCGCGTATTCGGCCGCGCGGGTGAATTTTTCACCCACCACCGCGCCCATCGAGCCGCCCATGTAGCGGAATTCAAAGGCGCAGGCGGTCAGGGCGCTGCCCTTGAGCAGGCCGTGCATCGAGATCAGAGCGTCCTTCTCGCCGGTCTGCTTCTGCGCGGCGCGGATGCGGTCGGCGTATTTCTTGGAATCGCGGAATTTCAACGCATCCACCGGACCCAGGCCGGCGTCCAGTTCGTGTGCGCTGCCTGGATCGAACAGCGCGTCCAGGCGGTAGCGTGCCGCGATCGCCATGTGGTGATCGCATTTGGGGCAGACGTAGAGGTTGCGTTCCAGCTCCGGCCGGTACAGCACGGCGGCGCAACTTTCGCATTTCTCCCAGAGCCCTTCCGGTACGGTTCCGGATTTCTTCGGGCCTTCGGTGCGGATGCGCGAGGGCATCAGTTTCTGGAGCCAGCTCATCGGTACTCAAGGATCAGGGCAAGGCCGCTAGTGTAGTACCTGCCCGACCATGGCCGCACGCGGCGACAGCCGGATGCAGAGGCGGCAGGATGCGGATGGGAAGGGGCGCCGCGGATATCGCGCGAAGGGCGAGGCGGCGGCAGGTGCGGCACCTGCCAAGATGCAGCCCGGCAGCACGGTTGCGCTGCCGGGCCTGAAATCAGGACGGCAGCAGTTCCTTGACCAGCTTGATCAGCGCGGCCTCGTTGACCGGCTTGGTCAGATAGGCCTTGGCGCCCTGACGGATGCCCCAGACGCGATCGGTTTCCTGATCCTTGGTGGTCACCAGAATGATCGGGATATGTGCGGTTTCGGCGTTCTTGGAAATCGAACGCGTGGCCTGGAATCCGTTGAGGTTCGGCATCACCACGTCCATCAGGATCAGGTCGGGCAATTCCCGCTTGGCCGCTTCCACGCCCAGTGCGCCGTCCTCGGCTGTCAGCGTCTCGTGCCCGAGGCGCTCGATGATGAGCTTCATGCCCATCAATTGAGAAGGTGAATCATCGACGATCAGAACACGTGCCATAGGTTCCTCGGCTTGTTGCATTGGCCACCGGACATCCGGTGCCCCCTGGTTGAAGGTTCCGATTCTAGCCGGTCACCGGGCCGGGTTGAAGGGAGGCGATCACGATAGCTCCGGGGCGTTGGCGGGCCGGTCAGCCGTGGTGTGCTGGGCTTTGTGGGGAAAGCGGCGAGCCCGGAATCTTCGCCCAGCCACCGCCATGGCGGCAAAGGGCAGGGATGGATGCGCCGCGATCGGACTTGCCGGAGGTGGGATATGTGCGGCGCGCGTACGCCTTGCACGAAGGCGTGAAGCTGCTGGCTACTGCGCCCAAATGGCCTGGAACCCCGCGTAAAACTGCGCCATGTGCTTGAAATGCCGGCACTTCAGGCCGGGCCGCTGTCATCCAGCCGCACCAGGGTCCGCCCGAACGAGGCACCTGCCAGCATCGTGTCGAACACCTGCGGCAGTTCTTCCAGCGTGACCTCACGGGTGCAGATCGCTTCCAGATGCGTCGGACGCCAATCGCCGGCCAGCCGGTTCCAGACCTCATCACGGTCGGCACGCGGCGCGTTGGAGGCGGTGATTCCGATCAGCGACACGCCACGCAGGACGAACGGCAGCACCGTGGTGTGCAATTCCTGCCCGCCGGCGATGCCGTAGCTGGCGATGCTGCCCTGCGGCGCGATGACGCGGGTCAGGCCTTCGAGCATTTCACCGCCGACGCTGTCCATCGCACCGGCCCAGTGGGTCGGTTCCAGCGGGCGCTGGCCCCAGTAGAGCTTTTCGCGCGAGATCACCTGGCGCGCGCCGAGCATGGTGAAGAAATCCAGCCGGTCGAGCTTGCCGGTGATTGCATGTGCTTCGTAGCCGGCGCGGGTCAGGATGTCGATCGCCATCATGCCGACACCGCCGCTGGCGCCGGTGACCACGATCGGGCCCTGTTCCGGGCGCTGGCCCAGTCGTTCCATGCGCAGCAGCGCCAGCGCTGCGGTGAATCCCGCGGTGCCGATGATCATCGCCTGACGCAGGTCCAGCCCGTCCGGCAGCCGTACCACGCTGGCGGCCTCGGCGCGTACGTACTGGGCGTAACCACCATCGCGCACTTCCGACTGGCCGCAGCCGGTCACCAGCACCTGTTCGCCGACCACGAAATCCGGACTTTCGGACGCCACCACGACACCGCTCACGTCGATCCCGCCGATGAGCGGGAAGCGGCGCAGGATCTGGCTCTTGCCGCTGCCGGCCAGCGCATCCTTGTAGTTGACTGAGGAATACGCGGCACGGATCACCACCTCGCCGGGCGAAAGCTCACCCAGCGACACCTGCTCGATGCCGGCACGCCACTGGCTGTCGTGCTTGCCGTGGATGCGGAAGGCGGAGAAGGTGGCGGGAATGTTCATGGCGGAATTCCAGTGTGGAACCTGTGTCACGGGAGCTGGGGTACGCTTCCGCCCATGTGAATCGCGGGAGCGTCCGGGACCGGAATTCTGCAACTCCCGAATCCCGTATCCCCAATCCCTGTTCGTCAATTCGCCTTGTGGATCGCGCGCTTGTCGACTGCCATCGCGGCGTCGTGGATGACTTCGGACAAGCTCGGATGGGCGTGGCAGATGCGTGCCAGGTCATCGGCCGAGCCGCTGAATTCCATCGTCAGCACGCCTTCGTGCACCAGTTCGGAGACGTTGGCGCCGACCAGGTGCATGCCGAGCACGCGATCGGTTTCCGCATGGGCCAGGATCTTCACGAAACCTGCCGGCTCCAGCATCGCCACGGCGCGGCCGTTGGCGGCGAACGGGAAGCTGCCGGCCTTGTACGGCACGCCTGCGTCCTTGAGCTGCTGTTCGGTCTTGCCGACCCATGCGATTTCCGGCTCGGTGTAGATCACCCAGGGAATGGTGTCGAAATTGACGTGGCCGGGCAGGCCGGCGATCAGTTCGGCCACCGCGATGCCTTCCTCGAAACCCTTGTGCGCCAGCATCGGGCCGCGCACGCAGTCGCCCACGGCCCAGACGCCGTCGACGCCGGTATGGCAGTGTTCGTCGACCTCAATCTGGCCGCGCTCGTTGAGCTTGACGCCCGAATCCTCGGCCAACAGGCCACGGGTCGCGGCGCGGCGGCCGACCGCCACCAGCAGCTTGTCGACGGTGATCGACTGCTCGCCGAACTTGTCCTGGAAGCTGATCCGCACCTGGCGTTCCTGGTCCTTGCCGATGATCTCGGCGGCGGACACCTTGGCGCCAAGGCGGATGTCCAGGCCCTGCTTCTTGAATTCGCGGGCGGCGGTGCGCGCCACTTCGGCATCGGCGGCGGCGAGGAAGTCCGGCATCGCTTCCAGGATCGTGACTTCGGCGCCGAGACGCTTCCAGACGCTGCCCAGTTCCAGACCGATCACGCCGGCGCCGATTACCGCCAGGCGCTTGGGCACCTGGGTGAAGTCGAGTGCGCCGACGTTGTCGACGATGGTTTCGCCATCGAATTTGGCGAATGGCAGTTCGATCGAATCCGAGCCGGCGGCAAGGATGACGTTGGCGGCGCTGAGTTCGACTTCGCTGCCGTCATGCTGCTTGACCACGACCCGGCGGTTGGCGTGCAGCGTGGCGAAGCCGAAGTACGGCTTGACCTTGTTCGCCTTGAACAGCATCTCGATGCCGCCGGTGAACTGCTTCACGATCTTGTCCTTGCGCCCGATCATCGTGCCGACGTCGATCTTCGCGTCGTTGGCGGTGATGCCGTGCTCGCCGAACAGGTGCTGCAAGTTGTGGAACTGGCGCGAGGAATCCAGCAGCGCCTTGGACGGGATGCAGCCCACGCGCAGGCAGGTGCCACCCAGTGCAGGCTTGCCGTCCTTGCCCAGCGCGGCGTCGATGCAGGCCACCTTGCGGCCCAGCTGCGCGGCACGGATCGCGGCGTGATAGCCGGCCGGGCCGGCTCCGATGACGATGACGTCGAATTGGGTTTGTTCGCTCATTGGATTCGCTCTCAACGGGAATGGGGATTTGGGAATGGGGAATCGTTAAAAGCGGGTCATTGCGGGCTTTTGCTTTGACGACTCCCGACTCTCCATTCCCGATTCCGCGTGCACAATGGGATCGGGGATTTGCGGGAGCGGGGTTTCGCGAGCTTTTCGCTTCTACGAATCCCAATCCCAAATCCCCACTCCCGTGCTTTTGAACTTACAGGCCCAAAAGCATGCGATGCGGGTTTTCCAGCTGGTTCTTGATGTCGACCAGGAACAGCACCGCGTCCTTGCCATCGATGATGCGGTGATCGTAGGAGATCGCCAGGTACATCATCGGGGCGGCCACGACCTGGCCGTTTTCCACGATCGCGCGCTCCTTGATCGCGTGCATGCCCAGGATGGCACTCTGCGGCGGGTTGACGATCGGGGTCGAGAACAGCGAGCCGAAGGTGCCGCCGTTGGTGATCGTGAAGGTGCCACCCTGCAGGTCTTCCAGCTTCAGTCCGCCTTCGCGCGCGGCCTTGGCGTAGTCGGCGATGGCATGTTCGACATCGGCAAAGCTCATGCGCTCGGCATTGCGCAGCACCGGCGTCACCAGCCCGCGCTCGGTGGAAATGGCGATCGAGATGTCGGAATAGCCGTGATAGATGATGTCGTCGCCATCAACCGAGGCGTTGATGATCGGGTAGCGCTTCAGTGCCTCGGCCGCGGCCTTGACGAAGAAGCTCATGAAGCCGAGCTTGATGCCGTTGGCCTGCACGAAGGATTCCTGCAGCTCCTTGCGCATCGCCATGACCTTGCCCAGGTTGACCTCGTTGAACGAGGTCAGCATCGCGATCGAGTCCTTGGAATGCATCAGGCGCTCGGCGATGCGCTTGCGGATGCGGGTCATCGGCACGCGCTCTTCCGGGCGTGCGCCACCGCCGACCGGGGTGTTCTTCAGGTGGTTAAGGATGTCTTCCTTGGTCACCGCGCCACGACGGCCGCTGCCGGCCACCTCGGCCGGATCGACCTGATTCACGGCCGCAGTGAAGCGGGCGCCCGGCGGCAGCGAAGAAGCGCTGGCGGCGACTGCCGGGGCAGCGGCGCCAGCGGCGGCCGGAGCGGCAGGCTTGGCGGCTTCGCTGGCCTGCGGGGCATCGGTCTTTGCCGGTGCAGCGGCGGCCGCACCTTCCTCGATCACCGCCAGAACCTGCTCGGAGGTGACGGTGGCGCCGGAATCGAAACGGATTTCCTTCAGCACGCCATCAACCGGCGAGGGAACTTCCAGCACGACCTTGTCGGTTTCCAGATCGACGAGGTTCTCGTCGCGCGAGACCGCATCGCCGGGCTTCTTGTGCCAGCTGGCGATGGTGGCGTCGGAGACGGATTCCGGCAGCACCGGGACTTTGACTTCGATGGACATGGTGTGTCGTCCTTTGCGCGTGGCGTGGGTTGCGATATCAGTGGAAGGGCAAGGATACGGTCATTCGGCGACGTGGTCGCCAGTGAGCGGGGCGACCAGCGCATCTTCGACCAGACGCGCCTGTTCGGCGACGTGGGTGGCGAAATGGCCGGCAGCCGGCGCCGGCGAACGCGAGCGGCCGGTGTAGCTGAGTTTCTGCTTGCCCTGCAGGCAGAAGCGCAGATGGTGCTGGATCTGGTACCAGGCGCCCTGGTTCATCGGTTCTTCCTGACACCAGACCAGATCGGCTGCGTTCGGGAAGCGCTTGATTTCCTCGATCAGAGCCTCGCGCGGGAACGGGTAAAGCTGTTCCACACGCACCAGCGCGACATTGTCCACGCCGCGCTTCTGGGCTTCCTCCAGCAGGTCGTAATAGACCTTGCCGGAGCAGGCGATCACGCGCTGCACCTTGGTCGGATCCTGCGCGAAGCTGTCCGGAATCAGGCGCTGGAAGTGGCCGTTGGCCAGTTCGTCCAGCGTCGATACCGCGAGTTTGTGGCGCAGCAGCGACTTGGGCGTCATCACGATCAGCGGCTTGCGCGTGGCGCGCTTCATCTGGCGGCGGATCATGTGGAAGGCCTGCGCTGGTGTGGTCGGCACGCAGACCTGCATATTGTCCAGTGCGCACAACTGCAGGAAGCGCTCCAGGCGTGCCGAGCTGTGTTCCGGACCCTGGCCTTCGTAGCCGTGCGGCAGGAACAGGCCCAGACCGCACAGACGGCCCCACTTGGCCTCGCCGGAGCTGATGAACTGGTCGATCACGACCTGGGCACCGTTGGCGAAGTCGCCGAACTGGGCTTCCCAGATCGCCAGCGTATTCGGATCGGAGGTGGCGTAGCCGTATTCGAACGCCATCACCGCCTCCTCGCTGAGCAGCGAGTCGATCACGGTGACGTGTTCGGGGTTGTCGGCCAGCTGGCCCAGCGGCAGGAAGGTCTTGCCGCTGTTCTGGTCGTGCAGCACCGCGTGGCGGTGGAAGAAGGTGCCGCGGCCGGCGTCCTGGCCCACCAAGCGCAGGCGGTAGCCTTCCTTCAGCAAGGTGGCGTAGGCCAGGTTTTCGGCAAAGCCCCAGTCGCCGGGCAGTTCGCCGCTGGCCATCTTCTGGCGGTCTTCGTAGATCTTGGCCACACGCGAGTGCAGCTTCAGTTCGGTTGGCAGTGTAGTGATGGTGCGGGCCAGCTCTTCCAGCTCGCGGCGCAGCACGCCGGTCTTGCCGTCTTCGGTCAGCGTGCCCTTCAGGAACGGCGACCAGTCGATGGTTTCAACGCTTGCATCCGGAGCGGCCAGGCGCGCGGTGACTTCGCCCTTGTCGAGCTTGTCGCGGTAGCTGGCAACCATCGCGGCAGCCTCGTCGGCGCTGATCACGCCCTTGGCCTGAATGCTTTCGGCGTACAGCTCGCGCGTGGTCTTGCGGGCACGGATGTTCTGGTACATCAACGGCTGGGTCGCGGCCGGTTCGTCGGCCTCGTTGTGGCCGTGGCGGCGGTAGCAGACCAGGTCGATTACCACGTCGCGCTTGAATTCGCGGCGGTAGTCGAAGGCCAGCTGCGCGACGAAAGCAACCGCTTCCGGGTCGTCGCCGTTG
This sequence comes from Denitratimonas organivorans, assembly GCF_037478135.1. Taxonomy (NCBI): domain Bacteria; kingdom Pseudomonadati; phylum Pseudomonadota; class Gammaproteobacteria; order Lysobacterales; family Lysobacteraceae; genus Denitratimonas; species Denitratimonas organivorans. The sequence continues at coordinate 54,750 of NZ_JBBHDV010000009.1, read as the reverse complement.
ACGTGGAACACCGGCGCGCCGACGAACTTGGCCACGTCGGTGCAATACAGCGTGGAGCGGGCGTCGTCCGGGCGGCTGGTGGTGAAGCCGACCTGGTTGTTGATCACCACGTGCAGCGTGCCGCCGACCGTGAAACCGCGCGCCTGCGACATCTGCAGCAGTTCCATCACCACGCCCTGGCCGGCGAAGGCGGCGTCGCCGTGGATCAGCAGCGAGATGGCCTGGTCGCGCGCGGTGTCCTCGCGCCGCACCTGGCGGGCGCGCACCGAGCCGGCGACGACAGGATCGACGATCTCTAGATGCGAAGGGTTGAACGCCAGCGCCAGATGCACTGCGCCACCGACGGTCTGCACGTCGGAGGAGAAGCCCATGTGGTACTTCACATCACCGGAGTGGTCCGGCAGGTCGGGCTGGTCGAACTTGCCCTGGAACTCGTCGAACAGCTTGTGCGGCGGCTTGCCCAGGGTGTTGACCAGCACATTGAGGCGGCCACGATGGGCCATGCCGATGGCGATTTCCTTGACCCCGGTTTCACCGGCACGTTCGATCATCGTGTCCAGCAGCGGAATCAGGCTGTCGCCGCCTTCCAGCGAGAAGCGCTTCTGGCCCACATACTTGGTGTGGAGGTAGCGTTCCAGTCCTTCGGCGGCGGTCAGGCGCTCGAGGATGCGCTTCTTCTGCGAGGCATCGAAGCCGAACTTGCCGCCGGCCGCTTCCAGGCGCTTGTAGATCCACTGGCGCTGGGTGGCATCGGAGATGTGCATGAACTCGGCGCCGATCGAGCTGCTGTAGGTGGCGCGCAGCGCCGACAGCAGGTTGCGCAGGGTCATGCGCTCGGGGCCGAAGAAGGCGCCGGTGGAGAACTCGACATCCAGGTCGGCATCGGACAGGCCATGGAACGGCAGGTCCAGATCCGGTGCGCCGGGCTTGGCGGTCATCGCCAGCGGATCGAGTGCCGCGCCCAGGTGGCCACGCGAGCGGTAGGCGGTGACCAGTTTGCGGACGCCGCCCTGGCTTTCCGAATAACCGTCGCTGACGACCGAGCTCGGGCCCAGGCGTGGCGCGAGTTGTGCGGCCACCGCGATGCGTTCCAGCACTACCGAGTGCGGTACGTCACCGGCCTCGCGGCCCTTGAAGGTTTCAAAATAGGTGCGCCATTCGGGCGACACCGACTCCGGGTCTGCGAGCCATGCTTCGTAGCGGTTCTCGACGTAATCGGCGTTGCCGCCGGCCAGAGGGGAAGACTGCTGGAATTGCTTTATCAGGCTGCTTGCGTTGGCCATGTCAGAGCCGGTGTTTGCCGGCACCTTTTCTTAGGGGATCGGGAGGGGGAAGGTCGCGCTCAGCACCCACGGGCGACAGCTGGCAATTATAGCCCGGAGCCGATCGGCGCGAGTATTCGACGGAAGGCTTAGTTCAGCTTGGCTGTGTGAGGGGATGCTGCGTGGTGCAGATGGCAACATTCACGCCGATCAGGCTGACGGGGCCGGTACGGCCGTGCCCGGATGTGCGGCGTCGGCAGTCGCCCTGTGCGTGCCGATGGCAGTGGGGCCGGCATTGGCGGGGGTGACCGGGCGACGTCGCCGCCGCGCAGGATGTGCGGGGCAGGTCCCGATCGCGGGCCGGGGCTGCGCGGGTCGCCTCTGCCGGTGGGCACAGTGGGCTTTGAACAGGTCTTGGCATGCCGCGTGGAGAACGGGGCTGCGCAAGGTCGCTCCCGCCAGGACCCCATCGGTGCTGGCGGGAGCGTGTGCAAGGCGGTCCGAAGCCGCGCTTACGGGCGCTGGCCGCCGTTCATCGTGGCTTCCAGCAGTTCCTGCGCGGAGGTCAGCTCGGTGGTGGTGTTGTATCCGAACGCATTGACGGTGTTGGTGCCCTGGAACTGCTGCCTGACCGGGCCGAACTCCGCATCATTCCAGATGTGGCCGCTGAGCAGGGTGCGCGTGCTGACACCGGCCACGCTGCTGCTTTCCTCGATCGTGACCTCGAACTTGCAGGCGTTGAAGCTGCCCGCGGGCACCGAGACCTGTTCGCGCCCCAGCAGCCGATAGGTGGTCTTGACCTCGGTGCGACCCGCTCCGGCGGCGCTGCTGGAATCCACGCCGTACTCCACCGACACCGTCTCACCCACCTGGAAGCGTCGTGGCGCTTCAACCCTGGAAGGATCGTTGCGGCTGGTGCTGACGATCTGTCCGCTGGACGGGTCGAGTGCTTCGGCACCAAACGACAGCAGGGTGCCGTCGCCATTGCCCAAGTAATTGCGGGCGTAAACGCCGTTGCCGCTGCTGGTCTGTCCGGAGAACTCCTGCACCAGCGCGGAGTGGCCATTGAAGATGGCGCTGCCGGTGATGGTTTCGGTGAAAGTGTGCGGGTCCTGGGGCGAGCCGTTGCTGGTGCCGGTGGCGCGCAGCTTCCGGCTGTCGCCGACATGGTACGGCGGATGGCACAGCTCGCCGTCGCTCTCGTCGTCGCCCTCGCTGTCGCCTTCGGAGTCATAGGGTTGCACGCTGCACTGTTCGATCACGTTGCCGAACTGGAAGCGCTGCAGCACGTGATGGCCCGTGTCTTCGCCGACCACATAGTCGAACTCGGCCTGCGCGCCATCCAGGAAGATCAGGGATGCGCTGCCCACTTCGCCGCTGCCGGGCTGTGAGGGCTGGTTGGAGATGGACGACTTGAATGAGCGCCCTCCGTCCTTCTGCCGCCAGACGGTGCCGGCGTAGCTGCCATCGCCCTGGCGGGTGAGATCGAGCGTCATGAACACCGGACGGTCGGGTGCCTCATAGGTGTACCACTGGCCGAAGATCTGCTCGTCCAGGTGCATCACGTTGATGCCCCAGCCGCTGGTTGCCGGCTCCCACCACATCCCGCTGTAGTTGGTGAGATCGGCGGGCGGCACCGACGTTGCCCTGCAGACCAGATCCTTTCCGCTGAAGTTGAATCGAGTGAGGTTACGCGCGACGGTTTCGCCGTCGATCCGCGTGGTGAAGCTCATCTTTCTGGGATCAGAATCGAATGCCAGGCTGATCGTGCCGACAATGCTGCCTGGCTGGTTGGCACGGGTGTCGCCGATCTGAGCGAACGGCGTCCCCGTGAAACGGTAAAGATCGCCGGCGTAGCTGCCGTCCGGTTGGGGCAGGCCTATTCCCATGAACCAGGCCGGCTTGCCTTCTTCGTCATAGGTGAACCAGTACGGCCCAAGCACATTGCCCTGGTCCAGCGTGGCCAGGCCCCAGCCACTGTCGGCCGGATCCCACCAGCTGGCGCTGTGGGTCTGCTCCGCTTGCGCCAGAGGTGTCAGTGCCAGTGCCAATGCAATGGCCAGGCTGTGGCGGGTCATGATGGACATGTTGGATTCCCCTGCGAGATAGGTTGCGTCAGGGGGAATGGTGCGCCTGGGCCGATGTCGATACAGCCCCCCATTCGTGGGGGGGCGGGCGCAGGTGAGCTGCCTGTTATTCGTTGCCGGCGTGCGTATCGTCGCGGCGCGTCAGGCGCCAGGCCAGCACCGCGTGGATCGGTCCGAGCAGCACGATGAAGTCGGCATTGTTCTGAATGCGGAACGGCAGGAAGCGCAGGAACAACGCCAGTGCAGCGGCCGCGACCACCAGCTGCGCGGTTGCCACCAGCCAGCGCGGCGGCTGGCGGCCGCGCGCCAATGACGGGATCGCCGCCAGCAGAGCCAGACACAGCGGGTTGAACAGCAACAGGTTCTCGTTGCCCCATGCGGCGACATGCGCGGTCAGCGTCCATAGGCCGACCAGTACCAGACCGCCCAGCCCGCAAGCCAGCCAGATGCCTGCCGCCAGTGCGGTGCCGGCAAGGCGTGCGGCGCGGCCGGCACGTGGGCGCAGCAGCAGGCCCAGCAGCAGTGCCAGCCCGCCGCCGGCAATGGCGAAGTGCGCACGCAGTGACGGTGCCGTATCGCGTTCCAGGGCGAGGCGGTCCGGCAGCAGCTCAAGCTGCTCGCGCACCAGTGGCCGGCCGTCTTCCAGTTCCACGCTCTGCAGCGCATCGGCCAGGCGTTGCGGCACGAAGGCCTCGTCCCACAGCGAAAGCGGTCGGTCGGCGAACGGGCCGAGCCCGGCATGCATGCCCAGCAGCATCCATGGCAGCCCGGCACCCAGGCGCAGCGCTTCGTTGCGGTAGGTCAGGCCGTGCGAGCGGGTGCGCAGTTGCCGGGCCAGTGCGCCGTCCAGTGCGCGATCCAGCGCATCGCGCACGCGGGTGGAACAGTTGTCGGTGAAATAGTCGTAGCGGTAGTCGGCGTTTTCCGGCAGTGCGTTCAACTTGAGGAAATCCGCCAGCGCGATCGCCTGCGCCGCTGGCAGGTCCAGCCATTGCAGCGTCGCGCCGCGGCCTTCGGCGGCATAGGTGTGGAGGTCCACTTCCAGCGGCAGCGCCACCAGCTGGTAAAGCATCTGGCCGCGCATGAAGCGGCGCATGAAGCCGGGCTGTTCGAAATCGAAATAGCCGTAGTTGTAGGAAATACGCTCGCCACTGGCCGCATCTTCGACCAGGATCGCGTTGTGGCCGAAGCGGGCCCAGTAGTCCTCGCCCGGTGTCATCGTGATCACGCCGATGCGCGGCGCCGGCGGCTGTTGCGCTGCCGGGTCGGCGATGCCCTGCACGTGGTCCTGCGTCTGCGCCAGTGCCGGCGTGAGCCAGCCGAGCATCAGCACCAGCAGGCCGGCAAGCAGATGCCGGCCGGCCGTGTGCACAGAGGAAATGCCGCGCCCGCGCATGGCGGACGTGTCCAGCCGCTCAGGCATCGCCACGCACGATCATGTGCAAGGCGTGCACCCGGCGCGCGTCGGCACGCGCGATGCGGAAGTCGAAACGGCCGATGCTGATTTCCTCGCCGGTTTCGGGCAGGTGGCCGATGGCCGCCGCCAGCATGCCGCCGAGGGTGTCGTATTCGCTGTCGTCGAAATCGGCGCCGAAGCGTTCGTTGAACTCGTCGATCGGGGTCAGCGCGTCGACCACGTAGCGGCCGTCGGCCTGGGCCTGGATCAGGCTTTCGCCGGGTGCGTCATCGTATTCGTCGTCAATCTCGCCGACGATTTCTTCCAGCACGTCCTCGATCGTGACCAGCCCGGCAACACCGCCGTACTCGTCCACGACGATCGCCATGTGGTTGCGCGAGAGGCGGAATTCCTTGAGCAGCACGTTCAGGCGCTTGGATTCGGGTATCAGCACCGCAGGACGCAGCAGTTCGCGGATCGAATCGGGCTGGCGGCCTTCGACCATCGGCCGCAGCAGGTCCTTGGCCAGCAGCACGCCAAGGATTTCGTCGCGGTCTTCGCCGTGTACCGGGAAACGCGAATGGCCCGATTCCACCGCGGTGCGGACCACGTCCAGATAGGGGGATTCCACGTCGATCGAAACCAGCTGCGCGCGCGGCACCATGACATCGCCCACGCTCTGTTCGGAAACGGTGATGGCGCCTTCCATCATCGCCAGCGTGTCGCTGGCAAGCAGGCCGTTGGCCTGAGCTGCGCGCAACCCGTCAAGCAGTTCTTCACGGTTGCGTGGCTCGCTCGACAGAGCCTGGCCGATACGTTCAAGCCAAGATCTGTGGGACGAGCCGGTGGTACTTCCAGGGTCGTCGGACATCGGTATGGGTCAGGTCTTTGCCGGAAACTTGGGGGCGAGCGAGTTTATCAGGCCGCCGGCAAATGCACATCATCGCGCCGGCCGCCGTGCGGCGGTGCCGGGCAGGGCGTGGCGCTCAGTCCAGATAGGGGTCGTCGATGCCCAATCCGGCCAGGATGTCGCGCTCCAGCTGCTCCATCGCCTCGGCTTCGAGCGGGTCCTCGTGATCGAAGCCGAGCAGGTGCAGTACGCCGTGCACGGTGAGGTGGGCGTAGTGGTGGCGCAGGATCTTGCCCTGTTCGGCGGCCTCGCGCGCCACCACCGGGGCGCACAGCACGATGTCGCCCAGGATCGGCAGTTGCACGCCTTCAGGCAGTTCGGCCGGGAAGCTCAGCACGTTGGTGGCGTAGTCCTTGCCACGGTAGTGCCGGTTGAGCGCGCAGCCTTCGCGCTCATCGACCAGGCGCAGCGCCAGGTCGGCGTGCTTGACCCGGTCCTGCAGTACTGCGGTGACCCAGGTGCGGAACGACACCGCCGAGGGCAATCCGGCGCGCGGCAAGGCGTAGCTGACGCCCAGCTCCAGTTCCAGTGGTCGGCTGCGGGGTTTCACGATGATGCTCCGGCGGCCTCGCGCGATTCATAGGCGCGCACGATGCGCGCCACCAGCGGATGGCGCACCACGTCGTTGGCGGTGAAGAAGGTGAAGCTGATGCCATCGACGGCGCGCAGCACCTCGATCGCATCGCGCAGCCCGGATTTCTGGTGCTTGGGCAGATCGGTCTGGGTCAGGTCGCCGGTCACCACGGCAGTGGAGCCGAAGCCGATGCGGGTCAGGAACATCTTCATCTGTTCGATCGTGGTGTTCTGCGCTTCGTCCAGGATCACATACGCATCGTTGAGCGTGCGCCCGCGCATGTAGGCCAGTGGCGCGACCTCGATCACGTTGCGCTCCATCAATCGCGCGACTTTTTCCACGCCGAGCATTTCATACAGCGCGTCGTACAGCGGGCGCAGGTAGGGATCGACCTTCTGGGTCAGGTCGCCGGGCAGGAAGCCGAGCTTCTCGCCGGCCTCGACCGCCGGGCGGACCAGGATCAGGCGCTGCACGCGCGACTGGTTCAGCGCTTCGACCGCGCTGGCCACGGCGAGGAAGGTCTTGCCGGTGCCGGCCGGGCCGATGCCGAAATTGATGTCGTGCGTGGTGATGGCGTGCAGGTAGCGGATCTGGTTCGGGCCGCGTCCGCGGATGCTGCCGCGCTTGACCCGGATGACGACTTCCTGCGCGCCTTCGGCGGCGGATTCGGCGCTGTCGCGGGCCAGCCGTTCAGCGCCGGACTCCTGCAAGGCCAGATGCACGGCATGCTGGTCCAAGGGGTTGTCCGCGGCGTGTTCGTAGAGTCGCCTGATCACGCGTTCCGCGGCGCGTGCAGCATCGGCATCGCCGATCACGCGGAACACGAAACCGCGGTTGCCGATCTCGACCCCCAGGCGCAGTTCGATCTGGCGCAGGTGCTGGTCGAACGGGCCGGTGGTGGCGGCGAGGCGTTCATTGTCCTCGGGGCTGAGCGAGAAATCGCGCTGGGCTGGAGTGCTCATGATCCTGCGAAGGGTAGCGCGGCGCGCGGGTGGCGGCCACTGGCTGCGTGTCGCGCTGCGGCATGGCATGGTCGATGGCCGGTGCTTGCCGCTGTCATGGGGCGCACTGATAATCGCGCCGCTTTTCCGCAGCGTGGCGGAAAACTTTCCGGACCTTCGCCTTGCCCACACCGATTGAAGCACGTTCCACCCCGGCGCCCACTGCGCCGCCTGCCGGCGTCCTGGGCTGGCGCGAATGGGCCTGTCTGCCTGATCTGGGCCTGGCTTGGGTGCTGGCCAAGATCGATACCGGCGCGCGCAGTTGCGCGCTGCACGTGGACAGCCAGCGCTGCTTTCACGAAAACGGTGTCGAGCGGGTCGAATTCAGCCTGCACCCGACCACCGGCAGCGAGGAAATCCGCGCCGTGGCCGATGTGCTGACCCGGCGTGCGGTGACCGATTCGGGCGGGCGCGTGGCCGAACGCGTCTTCATCCGCTCGCGCCTGCGCCTGGGCGGGTATGAGCATGAAGTCGAGATCAATCTGGTCGACCGGCGCCGGCTGCGTCATCCGATGCTGATCGGTCGCGCCGCGATCGCCGGGCACTGGTGGGTGGACCCGGCCACCAGCTTCCTGCATGGCCACGGCCCGGAGGACGGCGCATGAAGCTGGCGATCCTGTCGCGCAATGGCGCGCTGTATTCAACCCGGCGCCTGGTGGAGGCGGCGCGCATGCAGGGCCACACCGTGCGCGTGCTGGACCCGCTGCGCTGCTATCTGAAGATCGGCCCGGGCCAATTCGAGATGCACTACAAGGGGCGTGCGCTGGCCGCATTCGACGCGGTGATTCCCCGCATCGGCGCCTCGATCACGCGTTACGGGACGGCGGTGGTGCGCCAGCTCGAGCTGATGGGGGTGTATTCGCCGAACAGTTCGGACGCGATCGCCCGTTCGCGCGACAAGCTGCGCTGCCAGCAGCTGATCGCCGCGCGCGGCCTGGGCCTGCCGTTGACCGTCGTGGCAGACAACCCGGACGATACCCGCGATCTGCTGACGATGCTCGGTCCACCGCCGCATGTGGTGAAACTCAACGAGGGCACCCAGGGCAACGGCGTGGTGCTGGCCGAAAGCCTGCAGGCCTCGCGCAGCGTGGTCGAGGCGTTCCGCACCCTGCATGCCAACTTCCTGGTGCAGGAGTTCGTCGCCGAAGCCAAGGGTGCGGACCTGCGCTGCCTGGTGGTGGGCAAGCGCGTGGTCGCGGCGATGCAGCGTCAGGCGATGGTCGACGAGTTCCGCTCCAATCTGCACCGTGGAGGCCAAGCCTTCGCGGTGGAACTGGATGAGGCCGAACGCAACACCGCACTGCAGGCAGCCGCCGCGGTCGGACTGCGCGTGGCCGGGGTGGACCTGTTGCGCACCCGGCGCGGGCCGCTGGTGCTGGAGGTCAATTCATCGCCCGGCCTGGAAGGCATCGAGAAGCTGTCCGGGGTCAATGTGGCGGGGGAGATCATTTCCCATGTGGCACGTGCGGCGGCGCGGCGCGGCTGAACCGCTGTCGCGGCGGCGCCGGGTTAACGATACCGACAAGCGTATTTAACGCCGTCTTAATAGCGCAGCGCGTAGCCTGCATCGCACCAATGCTCTGCCGGACACTCCTCAAGGTCAGATCCTGTGACTTGCAGATATGGTAATCGGGGCAGCAACTTCGGCCCACGTGAACGATGCCCTCGCATCGCTTCCGTGGGCCATTTTATTTGCTAGCATCCCTGCTGGCCCCGCAGGCCGCCGAACCCGAGAGTAGCCTTGCGCATGCGCATCCTGGTCATCGAAGACAACACCGATATCGCCGCCAACCTGGGCGACTTCCTGGAAGACCGTGGCCACACGGTGGATTTTGCCGGCGACGGCGTCACCGGCCTGCACCGTGCCGTGGTCGATGATTTCGACGCCATCATCCTGGATCTGAACCTGCCGGGCATGGACGGCCTGGAGGTCTGCCGCAAGCTGCGCCAGGAGGCGCGCAAGCAGACCCCCGTGCTGATGCTGACCGCGCGCGATGCGCTGGAGCAGAAGCTGGCCGGTTTCGATTCCGGTGCCGACGACTATCTGGTCAAGCCCTTTGCGCTGCAGGAGCTGGAAGCCCGCCTCGCGGTGCTGCTGCGGCGCGGGCGTGGCAACACCGCGCGGGTGCTGAACGTGGCGGATCTGGAATTCAATCTGGACACGCTGGAGGTGTTCCGTGGCGGCACCCTGGTGACGCTGAACCCGACCGCGCTGAAGATCCTCCAGGTGCTGATGGAAGCCTCGCCGGCGGTGGTGACCCGGCAGGAGCTGGAAACTCGGGTCTGGGGTGAAGAACTGCCTGATTCGGACAGCCTGCGGGTGCATATCCATGGCCTGCGTGCGGCGGTGGACAAGCCCTTCGGCAAACCGCTGATCCAGACCCGGCACGGCATCGGCTATCGCCTGGCGGATGTCGAAGCGGCGGCGTGAGCCGGCTGTAATCCCGTCGTGCCTGTGCGCCCACGTCCGCGTCACCGTCAGCGCCTGCGGGCGCGCATCATCTTTTCCTTCCTGTTACTGGGCTTCGGCCTGACCACGCTGTTCGCGATTTCCACGCTGGCGCTGCGCGAGCGGATCGAAAACCAGCTCGTGGTCGATTGGCTCGGGGCTGAAGCGAACAGCTTCCTGGAATTCAAGCGTGAGCATCCGTCCGAGGATGCCGCCTACGAGTTGCAGGAACAGCAGATGGAAATGTTCGCCTACCGGCCGGAAAGCCCGCAGATTCCGTATGCCTGGCGCGAGCTGCCGGCCGGTGTGCATGATTGGCACGATCCGGACGGGCGCGGCCGCGATGCCGATTTCAAGCTCGCGGTGGCGCGCGCGCCGGACATGGTCACCTTCATCAAATACGGCTACGGGCGACAGGCGCTGGGTGCGCAGCAGCTGATGGTGTTGCTGGGCCTGAGCGTGGTGCTGTTCACGCTGCTGGCCTGGCTGATCGGGCTGTGGTCCTCGCGCCGGGTGATGCGGCCGGTGGCGGATCTGGCCAGGCTGGTGTCGTCCTTCGGGGATGCGGCGCGGCGTGAACGGCTGGCGCCGCATTTCGCGCAGGACGAGGTCGGGCAACTGGCCGAAGCGCTGGACGATTACGCCGACCAGCTGACCGAACGCGTCACCCGCGACCGCGAGTTCAATGCCGATGTCAGCCACGAACTGCGCACCCCGCTGGCGGTGATCAGCGGTGCCGCCGAACTGCTGCTGTCGGCGCCGGATCTGCCGGAAAAGACCCGCCAGCGCCTGCTGCGGATCGAGCGTGCCACCCAGCAGTGCACCGATCTGACCACCGCGTTGCTGATGCTGTCGCGCAACGAGCGCGGCAGCGGCGCGACCGATGTGCGCAGGCTGGTGGAAGCGCAGGCCGAGGCCAACCGCGTGCATCTGGCCAACAAACCGGTCGAAATCCGCGTCGATGGACAGCACGGGGTTCTGGTGGATGCGCCCGAAGCGGTGCTGGCGGTGGCGCTCAGCAATCTGATCGGCAACGCCTGCAAATACACTACCGAAGGCGAAGTCGTGGTGATGGTGCTGGCTGATCGCATCGAAATCGTCGATACCGGGCCGGGCATCAGTGAGGAGGATGCGCAGCGGCTGTTCGAACGCGGCTATCGCGGCAAGTCCTCGGAAGGCAGCAAGGGCGGCGGCATCGGTCTGGCGATCGTGCAGCGGTTGTGTGCGCTGTACGGTTGGCGTGTCTCGGTCCGGCCACGGCGTGATCGTGAAGGCGCCATCGCTGCGCTGGAGTTCGAGCCGCGATGAAAATCTCGTGACGTGGGTGGGGTGGATATCTGGCAGGTCCGCGCAGGTCGATCAAGCCGCAAAGCGGCGGGTCCGACGTCCGAATGCCGGATGACCAAGCTTCGGTTGTTGAAAACCATCTCGCGTCTACGGTGCTTGATCCGACCCGCGGTGCTTGATCCAGCCAGCGTGGGTTTGCCCGCGATCTGTGCGCGCGGCCGCTAGAAATGCAGCCACCAGCAGCCAGCATGCCGCACCAGCCCCAGCATGCGCGATTCTTCCGGCTGGCTGTAATCCAGATCAGCTTGAGGTGCGACCAGACGCACGCCGATCGGGTCTTCGGGTGGCAGGTCTGGCCAGTCCTGTGGCGCGTGCACCACGAAAGCGGCATCCGGATAGACCAGATCGACCGAGCCGCTGGACCATTGCAGCAGCGATTCCAGGTGCTGCATCACCGCGGTGGCGTTGTGCCGGCCCATGCCGGACCAGTGGTACAGGCCGGCCAGCGCGTTGATATCGCGGTGTTCGAAAATGCGGCGCAGTGTGAACAACAGGGCGTCGGGGGTACGCGCGCAGTCCGCCCATGCCGGGCCGTAGGCGTGGAGCGGACGTTCGGCGTCGCCTCCGGGCATGGCCGAGGGTGCCGGGCCCGCGTCTGCCGGAGCATCGGCATCGCGCGCCTGGAACTGTTCGCAGGGGCGGTCGGTGTAGATCGTGCCGCCGTCCGGGCCGATGCAGCGGCGCACCACGGCATCGGCGCTGCCGGGGTCCAGCGCAAGGATCAACGCGGCAAACAGAAGGGTCGAGGCTTTCATCGCGGCAGATTAACCCAGCACGCTGCGCGGCTCAGCCGAGGCGATCCAGCACCGCCAGCGTCGGGCGCGCCAGATTCAGGGTGTAGAAGTGCAGCGCCGGCGCGCCGCCTTCAAGCAGACGCTGGCACAGCGCCGCGACCACATCGGCACCGAAGGCGCGAATGCTGTCCACGTCATCGCCCCAGGCCTGCATCCGGCGCTGCATCCAGCGCGGGATTTCCGCGCCGCACAGTTCGGAAAAACGCCGCAGCTGGCTGAAGTTGGAAATCGGCATGATGCCCGGCACGATCGGGATCTCCACGCCCAGCGCGCGCACGTCTTCAACGAAGCGGAAGTAGGCGTCGGCATTGTAGAAATACTGCGTGATCGCCACGTCCGCGCCGGCCTCGACCTTGCGCTTGAAATGCACCAGATCGGCGAATGCGTCCTCGGCCTGGGGATGGGTTTCCGGATAGGCGCCGACCGCGATGCGGAACCAGTCGCCATGCTGTTCGCGCACGAATTCGACCAGATCGCTGGCGTAACGGAAATCGCCGGTGCTGGCCATGCCCGAAGGCAGGTCGCCGCGCAGCGCGACGATCTTGCGGCAGCCCGACTCCCGGTACGCGGCCAGCAGTTCGCCCAGCTCCGCGCGGGTGCCGCCGACGCAGGAAATATGCGGTACCGCCTCCAGTCCGTGTCCGGCTTTCAGTTCGGCCACGGTTTCCGGGGTGTAGCTCAGGGTGGAACCGCCGGCACCGAAGGTGACCGACACGTATTCGGGTGAAAACGGCACGAACTTGCGCGCCGCGCGATGCAGCTGGCGACGCTGGTCATCGGTCTTGGGCGGATAGAACTCGAAACTCAGGGCAGGCATTGCAGATCCGGTGGCGGCGGGAAGTACAGGAGTCTATCTCTTCATCGCGATGAAGGGAATTGTGTTGGGCCGGTTGCATGGTTATGCAGTGGGCAGGCTTGTCCGTGATGGGGTTTTCGTGGAGATGCCATCGGCCTTCGACTCCGCTCAGACAGCCCCGCCTCGCGGGCAAGTTCGTCCACGCAGGCACACAAAAGGCAGCCGAAGCTGCCTTTTGTGCGATGCAAGGTTGTAGCGCCCGGCCCGAATCGGGGCCGGGAGATCAGCCCAGCGCCTTTTCCAGTTCCGGCAGGATCGTGAACAGGTCACCGACCAGGCCGATGTCGGCGATTTCGAAGATCGGCGCGTCGCCGTCCTTGTTGATCGCCACGATGGTGCCGGCGTCCTTGATGCCGGTCAGATGCTGGATGGCGCCGGAAATACCGACCGCCACGTACAGTTCCGGCGCGATGATCTTGCCGGTCTGGCCGACCTGCAGTTCGTTGGGCACGTAGCCGGCATCGACCGCCGCACGCGAGGCGCCGACCGCGGCACCGAGCTTGTCGGCGAAGTCGTAGATGATGCGGAAATTCTCTTCCGAACCCACGCCACGGCCACCGGACACCACGCGCGCCGCGCTCTGCAGGTCCGGGCGGTCGGATTTGCCCGCCGCAAGACCAACGAAACGGGTATGCGTGGGCAGCGCGACATCGACGTTGACGGCGCGCACGCTGGCATTGCCGCCCTCACCGGCCGCCGGCCAGGACGCGACCCGCACCGTGGCGACCACGGCCTGGTCGGCCGGTGCGGTCACTTCGATGATGGCGTTGCCGGCGTAGATTGGGCGCTTGAAGCTGTGCGGGCCGTCGACCGCCATCACATCGCTGACCTGGGCCACGCCCAGCAGCGCGGCAACGCAGGGCATCAGGTCCTTGCCGAAGGTGGTGGAGGGGCCGAAGACGTGGCTGTAGCCGGTGGCCACCTGCGCGATCTGCGGTGCCAGCACCTGCGCGATCGGATGCGCGTTGGCCGGATTGGCCACGCTCAGCACTTCGTTGACGCCGTCGATCTTCGCGGCGGCGGCGGCGATGGCGTCGGGCGCATCGGCCAGCACGATCACGTCGATCTTCTGCGGTGACAGCGCGCGTGCGGCCGAAACCGTCTTGGCGGTGGCCGGGACATTGAGTTGGCCGTTGAGGTGTTCTGCAACGATCAGGACGTTGGACATGGTGTTATCTCCTTGGCGTTGTCAGAGCAGGCCTTTGGCCTTCAGGGCCGCGACCAGTTCGGCCGCGTCGTTGACCATCACGCCACGGCTGCGCTTGGCCGGGGCTTCGTACTTGCCGGTGGTCAGGAAGTCGGCGGGTTCGGCGCCCAGATCGGCCATCGGGATGGTTTCCAGTGGCTTGCTCTTGGCTTTCATGATGTCCGGCAGCTTGATGAAGCGCGGTTCGTTCAGACGCAGGTCGGTGGTGATCACCGCCGGCAGGTCCACTTCGAGGGTTTCAAGGCCGGCGTCGACTTCGCGCACCACGGTGGCCTTGCCGTCAGCCACATCGACCTTGCTGGCGAAGGTGGCCTGCGGGCGGCCCCACAGCGTGGCCAGGATCTGGCCGGTCTGGTTGGCATCGTCATCGATCGCCTGCTTGCCGAGCAGCACGATATCCGGCTGTTCCTTTTCGATCAGCTTTTGCAGCACGCGGGCCGCGGTCAGCGGCTGCACTGGGCTGTCGGAGACCACGTGGATGGCGCGGTTGGCGCCCATTGCCAGGCCGTTGCGCAGGTGCGGCTGGGCATCGGCCGGAGCGATCGTGGCGACCACGACTTCGCTCGCGACGCCTTTTTCGCGCAGCCGCAGCGCTTCTTCCAGCGCGATATCGTCAAAGGGATTGGCGGAAAGTTTCACGCCATCGGTCACCACGCCAGAGCCGTCGGGCTTGACTTGGATGCGCACGTTGGAATCAACGGCGCGCTTGTAGCCGACCAGGATCTTCATCGGTCTTGGATTCCTGAAGGTTGCGGGAGGGGGCCGCTGTGCATTTGCGGGCGGACTGCCGATTGTAACGTGCGGTCCTGGAGTAGACATTCAATCCTGCAGACAGGCGAGGATCCTTTCGACTGCGGCGGGCAGCGGCGTGGCCGGCAGGTGCAGATGCACTTCGGGTGTTTCCGGGCGCTCGTAGGGCGCGCCGATGCCGGTGAAATTGGGGATTTCGCCGGCGCGGGCGCGGCGGTACAGGCCTTTGGGATCGCGCGCTTCACAGATGTCCAATGGCGTGTCGACGAACACTTCGATGAACTGGCCCGGCCCGAACAGCTCGCGCGCCATGCGGCGTTCGCTGCGGTAGGGGCTGATGAAGCTGGCCAGCACGATCAGGCCGGCGTCCACCATCAGCCGCGCCACCTCGGCCGCGCGCCGGATGTTTTCCACCCGGTCTTCCTCGGTGAAACCCAGATCGCGGTTGAGGCCGTGGCGGATGTTGTCGCCGTCCAGCAGATAGGTGTGCAGACCCTGCGCGTGCAGATGCCGTTCGAGCCGGTTGGCCAGGGTCGATTTGCCCGAGCCGGACAGCCCGGTGAACCAGATGCAGACCGGCTGCTGGCCCTTGATCCGCGCGCGCGCCGCGGCATCCACGTCCAGCGGCTGCCACTGGATATTGGACGCGCGCCGCAACGCATGGTCGAGACAGCCGGCCGCGACGGTGGCGCGGGTCTGGCGGTCGATCAGGATGAAGCTGCCCAGTTCCCGGTTGCGCGTGAATGGCTCGAACGCGATGTTGCGGTCCAGGCCCAGATGGCAGGATGCCACTTCGTTCAGCAGCAGGCGCCGCGCTGCCAGCGGCCGCTGCGAGTGGATGTCGATGCGGTGCCGGATCTGCACCTGCGCCACGGCACTGCTGCTGCCCAGCTGGAAATCGTAGGGCCGGCCCGGCAACAGCGGCTGGTCGCCCATCCACAGCAGTCGCGCCGCGAACAGGTCGGAAATCTCCGGCGCCGCATCCGGGCTGGCCAGCACGTCGCCACGGCTGATATCCAGTTCGTCCTGCAGCGCCAGCGTCAGCGCCTGGCCGGGAACGGCCCGCGCCACCGCGCCATTGCCATCGAATACACCGGCGATACGGCTGCGCTGGCCCGAAGGCAGCACCACGACCGGGTCACCGGTTGCGAGCGGCGCCGCCAGCAGGGTGCCGGCATAGCCACGCCCGCCCGCCGGCATCGCACGGTTGACCCACTGCACCGGCAGACGGAATCCGGCATCGGGCGCGGCAGCGGTATTGATTCGTACCGTTTCCAGATGCTCCAGCAGCGTCGGCCCCTGGTACCACGCGGTACGCGACGAGCGCGAAGCAAGGTTGTCGCCGTGCAGTCCGGACAGCGGAATCGCCTGCACCTGTTCGATGCCGAGGTTTTCAGCCAGTTGCTGGTACTGGCCGCAGATCGCTTCAAAGCGGTCGCGATCGAAATCGACCAGATCCATCTTGTTGACCGCCAGCACCACCTGCCGGATGCCGAACATTGCCACGATGCCGCTGTGGCGCCGGGTCTGGTCGAGCAGGCCCTTGGAAGCGTCCACCAGCACGATGGCCAGCTGCGCGGTCGAAGCGCCGGTGGCCATGTTGCGGGTGTACTGCGCGTGGCCGGGGCAGTCGGCGACGATGAAACTGCGCCGGGCCGTGGCGAAGTAGCGGTAGGCGACATCGATGGTGATGCCCTGTTCGCGCTCGGCTTCCAGCCCGTCCAGCAGCAGCGCGTAATCGATTGCGCCATCGGCATGGCCGTGGCGCTGGCTGTCGCGTGCCAATGCATCGAGCTGGTCGTCGCGCAGGCTGCCGGTATCGTGCAGCAGGCGTCCGATCAGCGTGCTCTTGCCGTCATCGACGCTGCCGCAGGTGATCAGCCGCAACGAACCGGTTTCGCCCGCAGCCGCCGGTGCGGCCGTGTCTGGAAGCGTGGCCATCAGAAATACCCTTCCTGTTTCTTGCGCTCCATCGAAGCGCCGGCGTCGCGGTCGATGATGCGGCCCTGGCGTTCGGAGCAGGCCGAACTGCACATCTCCTCGATGATCGCGTCCAGATCCGTGGCCGTGGATGCGATCGCGCCGGTCAGCGGGTAGCAGCCCAGGGTGCGGAAGCGGACCTGGCGCAGCTGCGGGGTTTCACCCGGCGCCAGCGGCAGGCGCGCATCGTCCACCATGATCAGCGCACCATCGCGTTCCACCACCGGGCGCGGTGCGGCGAAGTACAGCGGCACCACGGCGATGGATTCGCGCCGGATGTAGTGCCAGATGTCCAGCTCGGTCCAGTTGGACAGCGGGAACACGCGCAGGCTTTCGCCCGGCCCCAGGCGGGTGTTGTAGAGGTTCCACAGCTCGGGTCGCTGCGCTTTCGGATCCCAGCGCTGCTGCGCGTTGCGGAACGAGAAAACGCGCTCCTTGGCGCGCGATTTCTCCTCGTCGCGCCGGGCCCCGCCAATCGCGGCATCGAACCCGAACTTCGCCAGCGCCTGCTTCAGCCCCTGGGTCTTCATCACATCGGTATGCACCGCCGAGCCGTGACTGAACGGGCCGATGCCGTCGCGCAGGCCATCCGGGTTGATGTGCACATGCAGTTCCAGCCCGGTTTCCAGCATGCGCCGGTCGCGGAAGGCGATCATCTCGCGGAACTTCCAGCCGGTATCCACATGCAGCAGCGGGAGCGGAGGGCGTGCCGGGGCGAAGGCCTTCAGCAACAGATGCAGCAGCACCGAACTGTCCTTGCCGATGGAGTACAGCAGCACCGGCCGCGCACAGGTGGCGGCCACCTCGCGCAGGATGTGGATGCTTTCCGCTTCCAGCTGGTCCAGATGTGTCAGGGGAGAAGATGCGGTCATGGCGGTTGCTCGGGTTCAGCCCGGCAGTATTGGCATTGGTGTGGCAGCGGGCAAATCCGGGTGGGTAGTCATTTCCGTTCGTCGATTGATTGATTCCGCCGGTCTGTTTTGTGAGGGGAGTCCCCACGCTTGTCCGCTTGTTCCCCGGACGGGGTTTGCCGAGCGACACGCGCGCGTGCGGACACGTGGCCGGATCCGTAACAGGAGGGGGAAGCATGGTCGGCCGGCAGGCCAGCCAGAAAGCGGGTGCACAGGTTTGAACGCCGGCAACGGCACGGACATCCAAACATACACAGAGGTTATGCGCTTCATGGATAGAAACACGATTTGGGCAACGGGTCTGATCGCACTGCTGGCGGCATCGCCGGTGATGGCGGTGAATGGGTCAAGAGTGCAGGCACGCGATGGGGGCACACCGGCGGTGGCCTCGAGTGCCGGAGCGAGCACTACGGAAGCAGTCATGGCACCGGCCGTGGCGTCGTTGATCGAAGGTTTCGATAACATCACGCTGCTGGCGGGGCAGGGCTGGGTCCAGCAGAACCTCAGTGCCCCAGCAGGGATCAACCCTGTCTGGTTCCAGGGCAATCCGCCGACAGGCGGTGGGCCATTCACATCACACCAAGGGGCTGAGAATTCCTACATCGCAGCCAACTTCAACAGCACGGCTGGCGGTGTGGGAACCATCAGCAACTGGCTGATGACGCCCGAACTGCATTTCGGCAAGGACGCGACGCTCACGTTCTGGACCCGCAAATACGATGTCGGACAGGACTATCCGGATCGTCTGGAAGTGCGTCTGAGCACCAATGGCGCCAGCACCAACGCGGGTTCGAGTGCCACTTCCACCGGTGATTTCAACACCCTGCTGCTGTCGATCAATCCGTCCCTGATCGTGGGTGGATATCCGCGCCAATGGGCGCAGTACACCATCACCAATGCCGACGGCTTGCCGAGAAATGGCAGCGGGCGCGTCGCGTTCCGCTATTTCGTCACCAATGCAGGCCCGACGGGTACCAATTCGGACTACATCGGCGTGGATACCTTCAGCTACTCGGCAGGTACGCCGCAATATCAGGTTGCAGCGAACGTGACGGGGCTGGTAGGTGATGGTGTGGGTCTGAGCCTCAACGGTGGCCCCGAGCAGTTCATCACTGCGGACGGCAGCTACGTGTTCCCGGAGTTCATTGATGATGGCAGTGCCTTTACCGTAGCGGTGACATCCCAACCCGGCCATCCGAAGCAGACCTGTGAGCCCACGCCGGCCAGCGGAACCATCGCGTCGGGCAATGCCAGCGTTGTGGTCAGCTGCAGCACCGATCCTTTCGTGTTGAACGTGCTGGGCGGGGACGGGCAGGAAGTTCCGATCCACGAATCCTTCCCGCAGGCACTGGAAGTCGAGCTGCTGGATGCGGCGGGTGACCCGGTCGCTGGTGTGCCGGTCACCTTCGATGCGCCGACCGCAGGTGCGAGCGCGTGGCTGCACGATCTTGTTGCAGGCCCGGCCACGACCCTGGTCACGACCACGTCCGCTGCGGGTATCGCCACGGTTCATGCCATCGCCAACGGTGAAGGCGGCTGCTACGGCGTCACGGCGAGCCACCCCAATGCTTCGTCGGTGGGCTGGCAACTGGGCAACATCTGGTACGCCTCGGTCTTCTCGGACGGCTTTGAAACGCCGCCGGCGTTGCGGCACGGCATCAGCGTGTGCGAACCGGAAGCGTTGCGTCCGCCGCTGCGCTGACGGGAAGCCGCTTCCTGCAATCGAAGAAAAGGCCGGGCAGTGATGTCCGGCCTTTCTTGTGGGCTCAGTCGCTCATTAGTCGCGCAGCCAGCACGGTGGCGAGGCGTTGCGCGCTGCCGGGCGTGGTGTCGAGGAACAGCGAGGGCTCGGTCAGTTCCAGTTCCAGCAGTTGCGGGCCATCGCGCGATGGCAGCAGATCGACGCGGGCATACGTCAGCGGGCCGAACGGCAGCGCGGCGATCACCTGTTGCGCCAGCGCCAGTTCGGCAGGATCCGGCTCGCGTGCGCTGATCTGCTCGGGCGCGAACAGCTGCTGCGTGGGGCCTTCATCACGGCGCAGCAGCGCGCCCTTGCGGATCGCGTGTGAGTAGACGCCGTCGAAGAACAGCAGCGCGGTTTCCCCATGGGTATCGACTTCCCTCAGATACGGCTGGATCAGGGCCGAACGCTGGTCGGCGATCAACCTTTGCACATGGGCGATGGCATCGGCGCGTTGCGCCCGCAGGTAGCGCTGCGCATCACGCGAGCCGGCCCCGACCGCCGGTTTCACGACGAATTCGCCGAAGTCCGGGAACGCATCGGGCGCGTCGCCCGGTTCGATGAAGTGGCTTTCAACCGTCGGAATGCCGCGCGCGGCCAGGTCGCCGAGATAGTGCTTGTCGGTGTTCCAGCACACTACTTCGAGCGGATTCAGCAAGGTGCTGGTGGCGGCCACATGGGCGCACCAGTCCAGGAACCTGGGCAGATCGTCGAAGTAGTTCCAGGTGGAACGCAGCAGCACCGCGTCGAAGGCGGACCAGTCGACGGTTGCATCGTCCCAGTCGGCGCGATGCACATCGAAGCCGACATCGCGCAGAGCGGCCTCCAGCGACGGATGGTCGTCGTCCAGCGCACGGGCGGCCGCGACAGTGGCAAGGCAAAGGCTGGTCATAGTCCGGTCCGCTGTGGTGGAGGTTGAGAAGATGCTGGCGCGACCGGCAGCCGCCGCCAGAATGTGGCTGAGGGTACCCGCGCCTATCTGCGTGGACGCACGGCAACCCGGGTTCGAGCCACCGTGCGTACGCACGTCACATACCCGCGTAGTTTGGCCCGCCGCCGCCCTGCGGTGCGACCCACACGATGTTCTGGGTCGGGTCCTTGATGTCGCAGGTCTTGCAGTGGACGCAGTTGGCGAAGTTGATCTGCAGGCGTTCGCTGCCGCTTTCCCCCACGAACTCGTAGACCGCGGCCGGGCAGTAGCGCGCTTCCGGCCCGGCGTATTGCGCCAGATTCACGCTGACCGGAATCTCCGCATTCTTCAGCGTCAAATGCGAGGGCTGGTCTTCGTCGTGATGAGTGCTGCTGAGGAAGACCGAGCTGAGGCGATCGAAGGTCAGCACGCCGTCGGGCTTGGGGTAGACGATCTTCTCGTGCTTGGAGGCCGGTTCCAGGCTGGCGTGGTCGGGCGTGCGGCGGCGGATCGTCCATGGCGGGGTCTTGATGCCGAGTCTGGGCAGCAGCCACTGCTCGATGCCGTTCATGAAGGTCGCGATCCACAGCCCCTTCTTGAACCACTGCTTGAAGTTCTTCGAGGCCGACAGTTCCTCGTGCAGCCAGCTTTGCTCGAACGCGGCCGGGTAGGCGGAAAGCTCGTCATGGGCGCGGCCTTCGGCGATCGCGGCGAAAGCGGCGTCGGCCGCCAGCATGCCGGTCTTGAGCGCGGCATGGCTGCCCTTGATGCGGCTGGCGTTGAGGAAACCGGCCTCGCAGCCGATCAGCGCGCCGCCGGGGAACACGGTTTTCGGCAGCGACAGCAGGCCGCCGGCGGTGATCGCACGCGCGCCGTAGCCCACGCGCTTGCCACCTTCCAGATGCTGGCGGATCGCCGGGTGGGTCTTGAAGCGCTGGAATTCCTCGAACGGGCTGAGCCAGGGGTTCTTGTAATCCAGCCCGAGCACGAAACCGACCGCGACCTTGCCGTCCTCCATGTGATACAGGAACGAGCCGCCGTAGGTGTCGCTGGCCAGCGGCCAGCCGGCGGTGTGCACCACCAGGCCCGGCTGCGCCTTTTCCGCCGGCACCTGCCACAGCTCCTTGATGCCGATGCCGTAGCTCTGCGGATCGCGGCCTTCGTCCAGCTTGAAGCGTTCGATCAGCTGGCGACCGAGCTGGCCGCGCGAGCCTTCCGCGAAGATCGTGTACTTGGCCAGCAGTTCCATGCCGCGCTGGAACTGGTCGGTCGGGTTGCCATGCTTGTCCAGGCCCATGTCGCCGGTAGCCACGCCGCGCACCACGCCGTTGTCGTCGTACAGCACTTCGGCAGCGGCGAAGCCGGGGAAGATTTCCACGCCCAGCGCCTCGGCCTGCTGCGCCAGCCAGCGCACCACATTGCCGAGGCTGACGATGTAGTTGCCCTGGTTGTGCAGGCTGTCGGGGATGAAGAACTGCGGTGTCGCGGTGGCGCTTTTTTCGCTGAGGAACAGGATCTGGTCGCGTGTGACCGGCTGGTTCAGCGGCGCGCCCTTTTCCTTCCAGTCCGGGATCAGTTCGGTCAGCGCGCGCGGGTCCATGATGGCGCCGGACAGGATGTGGGCGCCGGGCTCGGAGCCTTTTTCCAGCACGCAGACGGAAAGTTCGCGGTTCTGCTCGGTAGCCAGCTGCTTGAGCCGGATCGCGGCTGCCAGGCCACCGGGGCCGGCTCCGACGATGACCACGTCGTATTCCATGAACTCGCGCTCGCTCATTGGCTGGCTCCTTCGACACGCATGCGTATTGATGCAACGCGAGATTGTGGCGATTTGCGGCGGGTCGGGCAATCGCGCACCATCACCGGCTCACTGCATACGAGCTCCACGATGACGATCACCGCCGAATCCCTGCGTCACCGCCCGCTGATTTTCGTGCTGCGCGCCCTGGCCACCGGTGAAGTATCGAGTCAGGCGCTGACCACGGCGTTTCTCGAAGCGATCGCGCGCGATGCGGCGCTGAATGCCTGGACCTGGGTGGATCAGGAAGGTGCGCTGGAAGCGGCGCGGCAATCCGATGCGAGGCGCGCGTCCGGCGCCCCGCTCGGGCGGCTGGACGGGGTGCCGTTGGCGATCAAGGACAATATCGATGTGGCTGGCATGCCGACCACCGTCGGATTGCCCGGGCGTCGCGGGCGGCGCGCAGAAAACGATGCGCATATCGTGTCACGCCTGCGTGGTGCCGGTGCGGTGCTGCTGGGCAAGACCAATCTGGACGAGGCCACGCTCGGCACGGTCGGGCGCAATGCGCATTACGGCGATGTCGGCAATCCGTTCCTGCCGGGCCGGGTCAGTGGCGGTTCTTCGGCCGGTTCGGCAGCGGCGGTTGCGGCCGGGCATGCGGTGGCGGCGCTGGGTTCGGACACCCTGGGTTCGGTGCGGATTCCGGCGGCGTTCTGCGGCGTGATCGGTTTCAAGCCGGGCTTCGGAGAGCTTTCCTGTCGCGGCATGGCGCCCTCGCTGCGGCGGCTGGATTGCCCCGGCATCCTCGCGCGCCAGGTGCAGGACATCGCGCCGTTGCTGCAGACCATGGCCGGCTACGATGCCGCCGATCCGCGTTCGCGCCGCCGTCGCGTGGCGCTGGCCTTGCCGGACTGGGATCCGTCCTGCCTGCGTGTCGGCGTGCTGGCCGATGCGGCTGCGGCCGGTGCCGAGCCGGCGGTGGCCAGCGCGTTCCAGAGCGCGGTGCAGCGAGCTTCGGGCCTGTTCGGCCAGGCCGGTGCGATCCACTTTGATCTGAATGAGCTGGAAGTCGTCGCGACCCGGCGCGCGGCATTGCTGATGATGGAAGCCGAGCTGCTGGCCGCGCACGAGCCGGATCTGGGCGGCGCGTCGGAGCAGGTGCTGACGATGCTCGCATTCGCGCAGAAGAAATCGGCCAGCGATTACGCGCGTGCGGATCTGCGGCTGGATCAGCATGTGGTGCGGGTGCGGCAGATGTTCGAACGGTTCGATGTGCTGATCCTGCCGGTGGCGCCGTTGCTGCCGCCGGCAACCGATGCGCCCGAACCTTCGACCTTGGCCGATTTCACCGCGCTGGCCTCGCTCGCCGGTTGCCCGGCGTTGTCATTGCCGCTGGAGCAGGGCACCGGCCTGCAGCTGGTCGGCCTGCCGGGCAGCGACCTGCGGCTGCTGGAACTGGGCACGGTGTTGGCGGCGGTGATCGAGGCCGAAGGCCAGCCCGGCTGAGGCGCCTCAGACCGCCAGCATCAGCACCACGCCGCCCAGCGTCAGCGACACGCCGAGCGCGCCGCGCAGGCCGAGCGGTTCGCGCAGCCACAGCCAGGCCATCAGCACGATGAAGATCGATGCGGTTTCGTTGAGGATCGCCGCGATCGAGGCCAGGGTGTATTTGTAGCCGCCCAGCCATAACAGCATCGACAGGAATTGCCCGATGAAGGCGGCGGCCAGCAGCATCTTCCAGTTCACCCGGCGCCCGGCCGGCGACAGCTGGCGCAGCTGGCCGCGCAGCGCCGCGATCACCACCAGCCCGGCGATCGCGCCGATCAGGCGCAGCAGGGTCACCCAGCCCAGCGGTTGGGCTTCGAGCACCGGCTTGATCATCACGATCGCCACCGCCATCAGCGCGATCGACGCCAGCCCGAGCAGGACGGCGGTCAGGTGGGAGATATGGGTCGGCGCAGCTGCGGTCTCGGCCGGCAACATCGGGCGCGGTGCCAGCGGCAGATCGAGATGGCCGTTGTTTGCGGCACGTGAGGCAGGGCGCCGCGCGATCACCATGACCCCGGCCATCACCAGCACGAAGCCGGCCAGCTGCCACGGCCCCAGCCGTTCGTCCAGAAACAAGACCGACAACAGGATCACCAGCGGGCTGTAGCTGTTGCCGATCACGCCCATGCGGCCGGCGCCCAGACGCGCCAGCGCGGTGAAATACAGGGTGTCGGCCAGCGCGATGCCGAGCAGCCCGCTGCCCAGCGCCAATGCGGCTTCAGGCAGCGACATCGTCGGCAGGCCGCCACCGTGCAGCATTGGCACCAGCGGCAACACCGCCAGCAGCATCAGCAGCACCAGCGAATTCTTCAGCAGGCCCAGCGTCATCGGTGGCAGGTCGCGCACCAGTTGCCGGTACAGGATCACGCCCACGGCCCAGGCCGCCGCGCTCAGGATGGAGAGGGTTTCGCCCAGGCCGATGTGCATGGCTGCATTATCATTGAAGATTCACGAATCGTTGCGATCCACTGCGCATACTGCGCAGCCCGCCGCAGATGGTGCTGCGGGCCATCTGCCGGCTTTCCGATGACCCACTACCCCTACGCCGCCCGCGTCGAGTTCGTTGTCGAACTGGCCCGGCGCCTGCACACCTACGGCACCACCGCGCAACGTCTGGAAGGGGCGATCATGGCCGTGGCCACGCGTCTTGGATTGCGCTGCGAGCCGTGGCTGAGCCCGACCGGGCTGATCCTGTCGTTCTCCGATGCGGCGCGGCCGGAAACCACGGCCAACACCACGCAGGTGGTGCGGCTGGCGCCGGGCGATGTCGATCTGCGCAAGATGTGCGAAGCCGACGACATCGCCGAGCGCGCATTGCGCGGCGAGCTGGAAGTGAATCAGGCGCTGGCGGAGTTGCAGGCGCTGGACCGGCCGCTGCGGCTGCGCGACAAGCTGATGTCGATTTTCGGTTTCGGTCTGGTGTCCAGCTCGATCACGGTGCTGCTGCACAGCACCTGGACCGATGTGGTGGTGGCCGGAGGCATCGGCCTGCTGATCGGTGCGCTGGCGGTGCTGGGCGCAAGCCACGCGCGTCTGGCCGAATCGCTGGAACTGATCGCAGCCTTATTGGCCACGCTGATTGCGGCTGCGATAGCCGCGTTTGTCGTGCCGCTGTCGCTCAATACCGTGATCGTGGCTTCGGTCATCGTGCTGATGCCCGGCATGATGCTGACCAATGCGGTATCGGAATTGACCAGCCAGCATCTGGTTTCGGGCACGGCGCGTTTTTCCGGCGCCATGGCGGTACTGCTGAAACTGGCCTTCGGCAGCCTGATGGCGTCGCAACTGGCGCAGTTGCTGGGCTGGGTGCCGCTGGAGCACGGCACCGTGGTGGCACTGCCGGACTGGATGGAATGGGTCGCCTTGCTGGGCGCGGCCTTGGCGTTCGCGGTGTTGTTCAAGGCCGCGTGGCGCGATTATCCGCTGGTGATGGCCGCTGCGATCCTGGGTTACGTGGTCACGCGCGTGGCCGGGTTGTGGGTGCCAAGCCCGGCGGCGGTGTTCGCGGCCAGCGTTGTGATCACTCTGGCCAGCAACATATACGCGCGTTGCGCCAATCGCCCAGGCGCGCTGATCCGTGTGGCTGGCATCATCCTGATGGTACCCGGCAGCGTCGGCTTCCGGGGCGTCAGTTCGCTGATCGAACGCAATACCACGCTGGGGCTGGATATCGCACTGGACCTGACGATAATCCTGGTGGCGCTGGTCGGCGGCATGCTGATCGGCAATGTGCTGGTGCCGGCGCGGCGCAATCTCTGACCAGCGGATCGCCTACCTTCCGACTGCCGGCTCGCTGGTTCCCATGCCGGATGCAACGACGACACAAATGAATAATCCCCGCGAGCGGGGATTATTCAAGGGTGTTTTGCGAAGCCGGATCAGGCCGAAGGCGGTGGCGTGATCAGCAGATCCTCGCGCGTCTTGCCCGAATCGATCAGCGCCACGAACCACAGCGGCGCCTTGCCGCGACCGGTCCAGGTCTGCTCGTGGTTCTCGGGATTGCGGTACTTCGGCGGCACCTTGCGCACGGTGCCGGTGCGGCGCTTGGCCGGTGCCCGGGTGGTCGTGGTGGCGGCGGCGCCGGCGGCGGCGGGGAAGAGCTCGGCCAGCGTATAGCCTTCGGCACGGATCAGGCGGTTGACCTTGGCCCGCACCTGGGTAATCGAGCCGCGCTTCTTCTTGCGCTTGTGTTCGCGTGTCGCCTCGCTGATCAGTTTCTGCAGGGCCTTTGGCGTCATGGACGACAGGTCGATGCTCATGCGTATTGCTCTCCGGTCTGTGCACTATGCACGGGTAATCTCTTGTGGTGTTTCCCGATCAGGATTATTGCCAACCTGTGGGATAAGCGCGAGGATAATGCGCACCCAGTTTGGCTGCAAGTGCCCGAAAGTCCGGGCCAGGATGTGGCGCAGGTCACGGATAAATCCCTCCAGCCTGGCGCGGCGGTGGTGCGCATCTGCTTCGGCACGGTGTGCAATATGCGGAATCTACCAACCCGGTGCTTGTCGCGGAGCGGCCGCAGGGGTAGCTTTCCCTTTCGTCACGTGCATTTGCGTGGTTGCCATGGTTGGAGGACAGGGGACATGGGACTGTTGGATGAGCTGGAACAGGAAGCCTCGCGCCGGCGCAATGCCGAAAGTGGTGAGGAGGCCGGACGTCAGGCGCGTGAGGTGTACTGGCGCGAGCAGTTGCAACCGGCCGCGATCCGTCTGGGTGAGTACCTGGGCAAGTTCGCCGCCACGCTGACCGCCGCCGAACGCCGCATCCGGCTGGTGTATCCGGTGCCCGGCTATGGCGATGTGGTGGCATTCGGCGAGGCGCCGTTCGAATGCCGGGTGACACCGGGCCAGGTTCAGCATGAAATCGAGTTTTCCTTCGCCGCGCAGGCGTCGCCGGAGGAAAGCACGCTGGTCGTGGCCGAAACCCCGGGCAAGGTGCGGCTGGTCAACAGCCTGCTGCAGCAGCATCACCTTTCCGGGCTGCATGATGTCAACAAGAATGCCAATGGCGAGGTGGTGTCCGGGCGCTTCCAGGCGCGCGGGCGGATTCCGGTGAAAGTGCAGGTGCTGGCCTCGGCCGAGACCGGCAACCTGCGGATGAATTTCACCAATGTCGAAGCGTTCGGCAATGCGCAGCGCCTGTTCACCGCCGATGCGTTGACTGACGAGTTGTTCGACAACCTTGGCCGATATCTGCTGCGCCAGAATGCCGGTTTTTCCCGCGAGAAGGTGGGCGCCGATGTGCGCCGCCAGCTCCAGACCCAGGTGCAGCGCGACCAGGTGCGGCGTGAATGGGAAGCCAAACTGGCGTTGCAATTGCGCGAGGACGAGGCGCGGGTGAAATCGCTGATGGCGGCCAGTGCCTCGCCATCGGCCTTCATCGGACGGGTTGGCGGCAGTTTGCGAAGGTTGTTCCAGAAGGGCGGCTGAGCGCTGGTCCTTTCAATCCGGTGGTTTGCGGCCATGCAGCCGGGCGCATGAAAAATCACGTAGCCCAGGTAAGGCGAAGCCGCACACGGGGTCGGGATCGTGGGAAAAGCCGCATCCGGATCGGGATCAAAAGCCAACCCGGGTGCGGCTTCGGCTTACCCGAGCCACGGGGGCGGGAGATTTGATCAGATCGCCTCTTGAGCAAAAACGAAGGCCGCAGTCTGCGGCCTTCGTTGTTTTTCACCCTGTGCGGAACCGGATCAGCCGTGGCTGCCCAGCCCCAGGCGCTGGTCCAGCGTGGCGCGGTCCACGGCTTCGCTGTCGCTGGCACGGCGGTGGCGGTATTCGAAGGTACCGGCCGCCAGGCCGCGTTCGGATACCACCACGCGGTGCGGGATGCCGATCAATTCGATGTCGGCGAACATCGCGCCGGGGCGCAGGCCGCGATCATCCAGCACCACGTCCAGACCGGCGGCGGTCAACTCGGCCAACAGGGTTTCGGCGGCGGCGGTCACGGCCTGGTCGCGCTTGGGATTGATCATGCAGATCGCGACCTGCCACGGCGCCATCGGATCCGGCCAGATGATGCCGGCCTCGTCGTGGTTCTGTTCGATCGCCGCCGCCACGATGCGCGAAACACCGATGCCGTAGCAGCCCATGTGCATCACCTGCGGCTTGCCGGCCTCGTCGGTGACGGTGGCTTCCAGTGCCCTGGCGTATGTCTGGCCGAGCTGGAATACATGCCCGACCTCGATGCCGCGCGCGATGCCGATGCGACCCTGGCCATCGGGCGAGGGGTCGCCGGCAACCACGTTGCGGATGTCCACCACGTGCTCGGGTTCGGGCAGGTCGCGGCCGAAGTTGACGCCGGCCAGGTGGTAGCCGCGGCGGTTCGCGCCGACAACAAAATCACCCATCGCCGCGACCGTGCGGTCCACGATCAGATGGATCGGCTTTTTAGTGTTCAGCGGGCCGAGGAAGCCGGGTTCGCTGCCCAGGTGTTCGAGGATTTCCGCCTCGGTCGCCATGCGGTAATCGGCCAGACCCGGCACCTTGGCCAGCTTGATCTCGTTGGCGTCGTGGTCGCCGCGCAGCAGCGCCAGGGTGAAACCGTTTTCACCGAACAGCGCCAGTGATTTGACCGTGCGCGACAGCGCGATGCCCATCAGTTCGGCGACCGCTTCGCAGGTGGTCTGGGTTGGGGTCTCGATCTCGCGCAATTCTTCGGACGGAGCCGGGCGCGGCTCGGCCGGCGCCAGCGCTTCGGCCGCTTCCAGGTTGGCGGCGTAGTCGGAGGCGTCGGAAAACGCGATCGCGTCTTCGCCCGAATCGGCCAGCACATGGAATTCCTGCGAGGCATCGCCGCCGATCGCGCCCGAATCGGCCCGCACCGCGCGGAACTTCAGCCCAAGACGGGTGAAGATGCGGGTGTAGGCGGCGTGCATGTTGTCGTATTCGCGCGCCAGACATTCGGGCGAAAGATGGAAGGAATAGGCGTCCTTCATCAGGAATTCGCGCGCCCGCATGACGCCGAAACGTGGCCGGATTTCATCCCGGAACTTCATCTGGATCTGGTAGAAATTGATCGGCAGCTGCTTGTAGGAATGCAGCTCGTTGCGCGCGTAATCGGTGACGACTTCCTCGTGCGTGGGGCCGTAGCAGTAATCGGCGTCCTTGCGGTCGCGGATTTTCAGCAGCTGGCCGCCGAACTTCTCCCAGCGTCCGGTTTCCTCCCACAGCTCGCGCGGCTGGATCGAAGGCATCAGCATTTCGATGGCGCCGGCGCGGTTCATCTCTTCGCGCACGATGGCTTCCACCCGGCGCAGCACGCGCAGACCCAGCGGGCTCCAGGTATAGATGCCGGCGGCGAGCTTGCGGATCATGCCGGTGCGCAGCATCAGCTGGTGGCTGACGATTTCCGCATCGGCCGGGGTTTCGCGGGTGGTGGCAAGGTGGAAGTGCGACAGACGCATGGCAGATTCGCGTGACGGGGAAAGCCGGCGATTGTAGCCGGTTGGCCGGGGCGTGTCGGGCGCAGGTCGCAGCAGGCAGGTGGTGTACTGGCTGATCGGGCCGACGGCCGGATGCATTCCGGTCCGGCATTACATCCGGGGGCAGGATCGCTTCCGGCGGCTGCGTGCCGGGTGCGCCGGTGTGGGCCGGGCGACCGGGATTATTGCCGTGTTTCCGAACCCAGCGGCAGCGTGGTGGGCACGATGTTCTGGTTCGGGTCGATGCGCAGCACCTCGTACGGGCGCCCGTCGGGTGGGCGGTCGGTGATCTGCAATTCGCCCCGGGCGTTGTGCCAGCGGTACAGCACCGGTGCGTAATCGCGCGAGTGCGGATTCTGCCGGCGCCACTCCTCCGGCAGGCGTTCGGGCTGGTAGCGCCAGACCCAGGCTGCGGCGGCGGCCAGCAGCAACAGCACTGCCAGCGCGCCGAGCAGAGCGGACTTCATGGTGGGCTCAGGGGGTGTCGCAGTAGCGATCAACCAGACGCTGATTCCGGTCGATCTGGTCCTGACGTTCTTCCGCCGTCAGCAGGCGGCTTTCGCCCTCGAATTCGCCGGTGACATCCAGCGATGAGTTCAGTGCGATCAGATTGCGTCGGGCCGTATCGCAGTGGCGGGCACGGGTTGCTGCATCTTCAGCGGAAACCTGGGCGATGGAAGCGGTGGTTTCGGCGGTAACTTCGGGTTCGGGTTCCGGGTCGCTCCGTGTTGCACCCGTGCGTACATTCACCCGTTCGAACTTGCTGCTGTCCGGCGGTGTGTCCGAGTAGTGCACCACGCCGCGCTCGTCGGTCCAGCGGTAAACCTCGCTGGCCAGCGCTACGGAGCCGGAAGCCAGCAACATCAGGGCCAGGGGAAGGATGGGAAGGTATCGCATGCGTTGTTCTCCAGCGCGGGTGTAGGGATTCCCCGGCGCAAGTGTGCATCAAAAACGCGATCGAGCGAACGCATGGCCGGCGCGGATGCGGTAATTGCGTTGCCGGCGGCGGGCTGGCGTTCATCCGCATCGCGCGCGATGCATCCGGGCTAAACTGGCCGCAGAACCCGTCAGGATTGCCCATGGACAACCCGGAAATCCCATCCACACCACGCCGTCGCGGTATCTATCTGCTGCCGAACCTGTTCACCTCCGGCGGCCTGTTTGCCGGTTTCTACGCGATCATCGCGGCCTCGCAGGGACGTTTCTCCGAAGCCAGCATCGCGGTGTTCGTGGCCGCCGTGCTGGACGGACTGGACGGGCGCATTGCACGTCTGACCGGCACCCAGAGCGAATTCGGCGTGCAGTACGACTCGCTCGCGGATCTGGTCAGTTTCGGCATGGCGCCGGCGCTGGTGATGTACCACTGGTCGCTGTCGAGCCTGCAGTTCTCCGGGCCTGTGGCCGGCAAGATCGGTTGGGCCGCGGCCTTCCTTTACGCCGCCTGCGCCGCGTTGCGGCTGGCGCGCTTCAATACCCAGGTAGGCGTGGTCGACAAGCGCTGGTTCATCGGTCTGGCCAGTCCAGCCGCTGCGGCGGTGATGATGTCCTTCATCTGGACCCTGGACAGCCGCCTCAATATGAGCGGTGCGCAAGTGCC
The DNA here is from genome assembly GCF_037478135.1 of Denitratimonas organivorans. NCBI lineage: Bacteria > Pseudomonadati > Pseudomonadota > Gammaproteobacteria > Lysobacterales > Lysobacteraceae > Denitratimonas > Denitratimonas organivorans. Next base: position 23,772 of record NZ_JBBHDV010000009.1, on the reverse strand, counting down.
GTGGCTGGCGCTCGGGGTGACGGTGGTGGCCGGTCTGCTGATGGTCAGCCGGGTGCGCTACACCAGCTTCAAGAGCCTGCCGTTCGGTGGTCGGGTGCCGTTCGTCACGGTGTTGCTGGCACTGGGCCTGCTGTTGCTGCTGGCGATCGACACCGCGCGCGTGCTGCTGGCCGGTTCCACGCTGTACCTGTTGTCCGGTCCGGTGGGCTGGATCTGGGGCCGGATCAAGCGCGGGCGCGCCACGCCGCCTGCAAGCGGTGGATGAACGCGCAGGCCGGCAGCGCGGTGCAGGATCCAGCTGCGGCGCCGCTGCCGCCGGCCGAATTGCTGGCCTTTTTGGCCGAAGTCAGCCAGCAGCTGGCGGTCTCGGTTGATCTTGAGCGCACCCTGCGCGAATCCAGCGCCTATGTCGCGCGCTATCTGGATGCCGAAGCGGTCAGCGTGTTCCTGGTCGATGCCGAACAAGGCGTGCTCGAATGCCGCGCCTGTCAGGGGCCGGTCGATATCCTCGGCCTGCGCGTGCCGATGGGGCAGGGCATCGTCGGGCGCACCGTGGCCGACAATGCCTGCCAGATGGTGCGCGACGCCTATGCCGATCCGGATTTCGCCGGCAAGGTCGATGCCCAGACCGGCTTCGTCACGCGCAGCGTGCTGTGCGCGCCGCTGAATACCGCGCAGGGTGTGATCGGCGCGATCGAGGTCATCAACAAGCGCGGCGGCCAGCTGTTCGGTGATGAAGACCGCACCGCGCTGCTGCTGCTGGCCGCGCCGATGGCGCTGGCGCTCAATATCGCGCGCATGGCCGGCGAGCTGGTCGAACAGAACCGCATCAAGCGAGAACTCGGCATGGCGCGCCGGCTGCAACGCTCGCTGCTGCCACGTCGCCGCCGTGGCAACTATCCATTGCGCGCGCTGAATCTGGCAGCGCAGGAAATCTCCGGCGACTTCTACGACTTCTTCGACCTGCCCGATGGCCGTATCGCCTTCACCGTCGGCGATGTCGCCGGCAAGGGGCTGGACGCCGCGTTCCTGATGGTGCGCTGCGCCAGTCTGCTGCGCTGGGCCGGCAAGGAGGGCCTGCGGCCGTCGGATTGGCTGGCCAGCGTCAACGACGAGCTGGGTGAGGCCATCGCGCCGGGCATGTTCGTCTGCGCCGTGGCCGGGCATTACGACCCGGCCACGCGCCGTGTGGTCTGGGCCAGCGCCGGATTCCCGCCGCTGCTGCGGGTCGATGCCGAAGGCGGGATCGAACAGTTCCCGGCTGAAGGCCCGCCGCTGGGCATCCTGCGCCGCATGGTGTTTCCCGAACAGGAAACCTGCCTGCACCACGCCAGCCTGCTGTTGTTCTCCGACGGCGTCACCGATGTGCGCGATGCCGGCGGCCAGCCGCTGGGCGTGGACGGGGTTGAACAGCTGATCGGCGAACTGGGCGACGGCGTGCCCGAAGCGCGGCTGCGCGCGATGGTGCGGCGCCTGCGCGCGATGGGTGTCACCGACGACATCACCCTGATGCTGATTTCCGGCGATCTGCCGCAGGATGCCGATGGCGAACACCTGCTGCACCGCATCTTCCCGGCGCAACCGGGCGAACTGGCCGCGATGCGCCGCGCGCTGGTGTCGGCGCTGGCACGCGCGGGCGTTGATGCCGAACTGCGATCAGCGCTGGTGCTGGCGGTGGACGAGGCCTGCACCAACATCATCCGCCACGGCTACGATGGCGATCAGGACGGCCACATCGAACTGCTCCTGCGGCGCGACGGCGAGACGCTGGAGTTCGAGCTGCTGGACCAGGCCCCACCCTGCGACCCGGCCGGCATCGGCCCGCGTGATCTGGCCGATTGCCGCCCCGGCGGGCTGGGCATGAATTTCATCGACAGCCTGATGGATGATTGGCAGCTGCGCCCGCGCGAGGACAGCGCCGGCAACCGCTTCCTCATGCGCAAGCGGCTGGCGCATGATCCGGCCGGCTACGACGCACAGACACACGGGGATACGTGATGAGCCAATGCAGTACACGCATCGAAGGGGATACCGCCGTGGTGGCGCTGGGCGGTGAAGTCGATCTGTCCTGGTCGGCGCAGGTGCGGCGCGAAGTGCTCGACGCGCTGACCCGCGCGCCGCGCGTGGCGGTGGATCTTTCCGCCGTCAGCTATATCGATTCCTCCGGTATCGCGGCGCTGGTCGAAGGCTTCCAGAACGCACGCGGCAAAGGCCAGCCGTTCGAACTGGTGTCGGTCAGCGCACCGGTGCTGGCGGTGCTGAAACTGGCGCGGCTGGACCAGGTCTTCCAGATCCGTGATGCGCAGGAGGCGGGCTGAAGCCATGGATCTGGTGCTGGCGCCGCTGGAACGCATCGGGCGACGCGTCAGCGCCGCCATCGCGGGCCTGGGCCACGGCGCGATGCTGCTGCTGGAATCGCTGTGGTTCATGGGCTGGGGCTGGCGCCGCGGCCAGCCGGTACGGCTGAAGATGGTGTTCGAACAGATGCGACAGGTCGGCGTGGACGCGATCCCCATCGTCTGCCTGCTGGCGCTGACCATTGGCGTGATGCTGGGCATCCAGTTCATCGCCGCGCTGTCGGAGTTTGGTGCGCAAAGCCAGGTGATCGTGGCTTCGGCCAAATCGATCACGCGCGAATTCGGCGCGCTGATCACCGGCATCGTCGTGGCCGGGCGCAGCGGCTCCGCGCTGGCGGCCCGTTTGGGTTCGATGGTGGTGTCGCAGGAAGTGGATGCCTTGTCGGCGATCGGCATCGAGCCGGTGCGCTACCTCGTGGCGCCGGCGCTGGTCGCGATGCTGGTGATGCTGCCGGTGCTCACGGTGATGGCCGATGTGGTCGCAATCCTGGGCGCCGGGCTGTATTCGATGGGACCGCTCGACATCAGCCTTTATGGCTATCTGGCACAAACCCTGGACCTGCTGGAACCGCGCGACATCTGGGAAGGCGTGTCCAAGAGCGTGGTGTTCGGCATGCTGATCACGCTGATCGGCTGCAGCGTTGGATTCTCCGTCAGCGGCGGCGCCGAAGGCGTCGGCCGCGCCACCACCCGCGCCGTGGTGCTGTCGATCAGCGCGCTGGTGATCGCGGACATGTTGTTTTCGTTTTTCCTGAATAGGTAGGGCCGGGAATGGGGAGTGGGGAATGGGGAATCGTTGAGGCGGCGGCGATGGCTGATACGGTTTGTGTCGGATGGTTTGCACCGCACCTGTACGACGGAGTGGAAGCCTGAAAATGCCTGATAACGTCCCTCCGACTCCCGATTCCCCACTCCCCATTCCCGCCCCCGCGAACGCGGAGGCCCTGATCGAAGTCTCCGGCCTGGAAGCCTGGTACGGCCGCCGCCGCATCCTGCACGGCATCGACTTCCGCCTGGAGCCTGGCGAGATCCGCGTCATCATGGGCGGCTCCGGTTCCGGCAAGAGCACGTTGCTGCGGCACCTGATCGGCCTGCAGAGGCCGCGGGCCGGCACGGTCAAGCTGCTCGGTGTGGATCTGGCTCGCGCCAGCGCGCAGCAACTGCTGGCCTTGCGCCGCAAGATCGGCGTCAGCTTCCAGGGCGGCGCGCTGTTCACCTCGATGAGCGTGGGCGACAACGTCGCGCTGCCGCTGCGCGAACACACCAATCTGGACGAAAACACCATCCGCATCATGAGCCGGCTCAAGCTGGAAGTGGTCAACCTCGGCGGCTTCCAGGACCTGATGCCGAGCCAGCTTTCCGGCGGCATGGTCAAACGCGCGGCGCTGGCCCGTGCGATTGTCATGGACCCGAAGCTGATGTTCTTCGACGAACCCTCCGCCGGGCTGGATCCGGTGGTCTCGGCTGAACTGGACGAACTGATCCTGCAACTGCGCGACGCCATGCGCATGAGCATCGTCGTGGTCACGCACGAACTGGAATCGGCCTTCAAGATCGCCGACACCATCACCGTGCTCGATCAGGGCCAGGTATTGATGACCGGCACCGCCGCCGCCGTGCGCGCCTCCGACAACGAACGCATCCAGGACCTGCTCAACCGCCGCCCGCGCGAAGTCGAAATCAACGTCGACGACTACCTGCGTCGCTTGACCGAAGAGGAAGCCTGAGCCTGAGCACTCAGTTTGATGATCCGCGTGGCATGGAGCGGGTGATGTTGCCCTGCGTATTGCGTGATGCGGCCACTGTGACAGAATCGACCGATTGCCCATCGTTCAGGAAGCTCCATGTCCGTCTTGTCTCGTCCGCTGCAACGTAGCGCTCTTGCCTTCTGCATTCTCACCCTGCTGGCAACGCCGGCGCTGGCATTCACCGAGCGGGACGACACCAAGCACGCACGCCATTTCGATGCGCGTCCGATGTCTTCCGACGCAGTTCCCCGGGCTGCGGCTGGTGTGCAGGCGGCTGCCATAAGCGAACTGCGCCTCTCGGTGCCGGAGCTGGCGGTGGAGATCGATCCGGTGACCGGTGCCACGCGCTCGCTGTCCAGCCGCGTGGGCTATTTGACTGGTCCGGCGCCGGGCGGTGATGTGAAGGACACCGCGTTGGCCTTCGTGCGGGACAATATCGACGCACTCGGTCTGGGCCTTGCCGACATGACCGAATTCGAGATCACCGACGATGTTCCGAGCGCGGCCAGCGGCATCCGCCATCTGTATCTGCGGCAGATGCATCAGGGCCTGCCGGTCTACAACGGCCAACTGCATATCAACATCGATCGCGACGGCAGCATCCTGTCACTCAACAATCAGTTCGTGCCCGGCCTCGCATTGGCAGTGAACCACACCCGGCCGGCGCTGGATGCGCAGCAGGCCGTGGTGTCCGCAGCCCTGCAACTGCAACGCGTGGTCGGCCCGATCAGCCACACCAGCCGCACCGCCTCGGTCCGACAGATCACCACACTGCACGCGCCGCAGCTGTCGGAAAAGCCGATCGAAGCCGGTTTGATGCTGTTGCCGGTAGCACCCGGCGAGGTCCGCCTGGTATGGAATTTCCCGCTGTGGCTGGCCGATGGCAGTGATGTGGCCGACTTCAACGTCGATGCGCATACCGGCGAGGTCTGGACCCGCATCAGCTGGGCCGCCGATGCCGATTACGACGTGTTCGGGGTGCCGGTTGAAAGTCCGTCGCATGCCAACCCGCCGGCGCCAGCCGATGGCCGCGTGCGGCTCAGCGATCCGCATCTGACCCTGGCCTCGCCCTTCGGTTGGCATGACACCAACGCAGCCGCCGGTGCCGAATACACGATCACGCGCGGCAACAACGTCTACGCCTATACCGATACCAGCGCCAGCGACCAACCCGACCCCAACGGCTCTCCGGACTGTGGCGTTGCACTGAATTGCACGTTTGTGCTGGATCTGACGGCGCAGCCCGGCAGCTACAAAGCGGCGGCGGTGGCCAACCTGTTCTACATGAACAACGTCATCCACGATGTCACCTATGCCTTCGGTTTCGATGAAGTCAGCGGCAACTTCCAGGTCAACAACTATGGTCGCGGTGGCCTGGGTGGCGATGCGGTGAATGCCGAAGCGCAGGACGGGGAGCGCATGAACAACGCCAACTTCTGGACGCCACCGGATGGGCAGCAGCCGCGCATGCAGATGTTCCTGTGGGACCAGACCAGTCCGCAGCGCGATGGTGATTTCGAGAACGGCATCATTACGCATGAATACGGTCACGGCATTTCCAATCGCCTGGTCGGTGGGCCGTCCAATACCAGTTGCCTGGGCAATGATCAGCAGCCCGGTGAAGGTCTTTCGGACTGGTGGGCGCTGTATTTCACCCATCCGCATGACACCAGCGCTGCGGCGCGCGTGCGTGGCATCGGCACCTATGTGCTGGGCCAGCCGCCCAGCGGTCCCGGGATCCGCGCTGAGCGCTACGACGGCAATCCCGAGCCCAATTCCAACAGCTGGACCTACGCCTCGATCGGCGGCGCGGCGGTTCCGCACGGGGTCGGATCGCGCTGGGCGCAGGCGTACTGGTACGCCACCTGGGCGCTGATCGATGCGCACGGCTACGATCCGGGCCTGGCCAGTTTCACCGGCACTGCGGCGGATGCGGGCAACATCCGGGCGATGTACTACTCAATCGAAGGGCTGAAGAACACCGCATGCAGCCCCAGCTTCATCAACGTGCGAGACGGCATCCTGCAGGCGGCGGCCGCCGCCGAACCCTACAACGGTGAGGATGTGTGCCGGCTGTGGCAGGCGTTCGCGGATTTCGGGTTGGGTGTGGATGCATCGACTTCCGGCCCGCACAGTCGGACCGCCACCAACGGCTTCGCGATTCCAGCCTCGTGCAGCCTCCTCGGCACACCGGCGCCGTCGCAGGCGATCTGTGCCGGCGATGTCGCGCAGTACCAGATCAGCCTGGGTGCCGCGTTCGAAGCTCCAGTGTCGCTGAGCGTCGCGGATGCGCCGGCGGGCACCAGCGCCAGCTTCGATCCGAATCCTGTCACCGTGGTGCCCGGAGGCAGCACGCTGAGCCTTGGCGATACCGCCGGTCTTGCAGCGGGAAGCTACGGGTTCGCTGTCAATGCCGCCGGCGCCGAAGCACTGCCATTGACGTTGCAGGTCAGCACGGCGTTGCCCGGGGTGCCGGTGCTGCTGGCGCCGGCTGTCGGTGAACAGGATGTGTCGCTGATGCCCAACCTGAGTTGGATGGACGCCGCCCAGGCCGAGTCTTACAACGTGGAGATCGCCACCGATGAAGTGTTTTCCAACATCGTCTACAGCCGGGTTGTGGAAGGCAACAGCCATACCGTGTCCACGTCATTGGCCAGCAGCACCCGGTATTACTGGCGGGTGCGGCCGCTCAATGCCTGTGGTGCGGGTGATTACGCGGAGGTGGCGCAGTTCACCACGCAGGAGCTGATCTGTCTGTCACCCAACGTGGCCATTCCGGACAACAGCGCCGTCGGCGTCGCTTCCTCGGTCACGCTCGCTGGCGGCCATGTGCTCAGCGATCTGGATGTGGCGTTCCGTTCCAACCACACCTGGACCGGCGATCTTGTCGTGACGTTGACGCATGAGGAGTCGGATACCGCCGTCACCCTGCTGAGCCGGCCCGGTCGTGGTTCCAGCGGTTACGGATGCAGCGGTGACAATCCGGACCTGGTGTTCGATGACGGCGAGCCAGTGCGCAGTGCCCAGAACGATTGTGCGACCGGCAATTCAGCCTATATCCCCGGTGCCAGCTATCAGCCTTTCGAGGCATTGGCCGGCTTCGAGGGTCTGGGTCTGGCCGGCACCTGGACATTGAAGGTTTCGGACAATGCCAGCGGCGATACCGGTCGCCTGTTGGAGTGGTGCCTGCGGCCGACGCGGGTGCCGTTGGAACCGGAAATCTTCAAGAACGGGTTTGAAAGCGCCGACAGCCGTGACTGAACGCGGCGCGGCGGCGGAGAGGATGTCTGGAAGCGGCTCCACATCACGGCGGTTGCGGGCACGGTGGGTGCTTCCGGCGTGACCCGGCATGACAGAACCAGCCCGGGCACGCCACACTACGTGCCCAGGCTCATTGCCGCCATGGAGCGTCCATGAAGCGCGACAACGTCAACTATGTGCTCGTCGGTCTGGCCGTGGTGGTGGGGTTCGGGCTGCTGTTCCTGACCCTGCTGACGATCACCGGCCGCAGCGGCGGCACGGTGCGCTACCACAGCTATTTCGACAACGTCACCGGCGTGCGGCTCGGCGCGCCGGTGCTGTATCAGGGGTTCCGTATCGGGCAGGTGGCCGATGTCGTGCCCGAGCGCGAGGGTGAAACACGCTACCGGGTGGAACTGGCGGTGCGCCACGACTGGCCGATTCCGGCCGACAGCGTGGCGCAGTTGCAGGCCAGCGGCTTGCTGGCCGACGTGCGGGTCGCGATCAGTGGCGGGAACAGTGGCGTGATGCTGCCCGAAGGCGCGGAGCTGCCGGCCGAACCGGGCGGCGACGTATTCGCCGCGATGAATGATCTGGCTGACGAACTCACCGTGCTGACCCGTGACCGCATCCGTCCGCTGGTCGAAACCCTGGCCACGCGGCTGGATTCGATCACCGGTTCAATCGACTCCGGCTTGCCGAGTCTGGTCAGCGAAAGCAACGCGCTGCTGGCGCGCCTGAACCAGGCCGCCGACAACGTCAATCAGTTGCTCGGCGAGGACAACCGGCGCGCGGTCGGCGGCACCCTGGCTGATCTGCGCGAGGTCACCGCCGAACTCAAGCAGACCCAGGCCCAGACCCGCAGCCTGATCCTGACCATGCACGAAACCCTGGGCGAAAACCGCCCGGAAATCCGCCAGATCGTGGTCGATCTGGAACATGCGGTCAGCACCATCGCGCAGCGCATGGATGCGGTTGCGCACCATCTGGATTCCTCCAGTCGCAATCTGGACGAATTCAGCCGCGAGATCCGCCGCAATCCCAACCGCCTGCTGTTCAGCCCCAAGGCCGACGACGTGGAGGAACGATGATCCGCCTGCCTGCACGTTTTCCGAACCTGGCGCCGTGGCTTGCCGCCTTCGCGCTGCTCCTGCTGCTGGGCGCCTGCGCCAGCGCGCCCGGCCTGCCGGAAACCACCTATTACCGCCTGCCCGACGCCGCGCCGGTGCAGCGCCTGCCCGCGCCGCTGATCGAACTGCCGATCACGGTGGAACCGTTCAGCGCCGACGGCCTGTATTCGGACCGCGCGTTGATTTATTCGCCCGATGCCGATGGCGGCCGGCTGCGCACCTATCACTACCAGCTCTGGATCGATCCTCCGGTGCGTCTGCTGCAGCGCCGTCTGCTCGGCAGCCTGCGCGAACTGGGCATCACCCGCGTGGTGGCTGATCGCCTGCCGGCGCAGATGGACGCGTTGCAGATCAGTGGCCGCATCGCGCAGCTGGAGCGCGTGGATACCGGCGAGGGCTGGCAGGTTGCGGTGGCGCTGGTGCTGCGCGCCGATCCTTCCGGTGGTGGTCGTCCCTGGGTGATCGGCCGCTACCAGCGCCAGTTGCCGGCAGAGGGCAACAGCGTGGCCGATTCGGTGCGGGCCATCGGGCTGGCACTGGACCAGATCCAGACCGAATTCTTCCAGGACCTGGTCGAACGCGTCTCGCAGCCGGCCACCGATACCGAACCGAAAATCCGCTGATGTCCGTCCAACACCTGCCCACACCCGACCGTCTCCGCCACCTGCGCGCCATGGGTTTGCAGCCGCTGCGATTGCGCGGCGTCGAGCAGGAGCAACCGCCCGTGCCGGTTCCTGCCCCTGCCCCTGCAACTTCGGCTGCATCTGCGCAGACCATTCCGAAGGCCACGGCCGGGCAGGGCGGTGGCGAGGCCTGGACATCCCCTGTGCAACACGCCGCCGCGCAGGCTTCCTCAACTCATGCGGCGGACGTGCGCGATACGGCTATCGAAGGCCCGCGCCTGCGCCTGTGGTTCGCCGATGCGCAAGCGGACGCATTGAGCGGCCCGCATCACAGACTGCTGCAGGATGTGCTGCGCAGTGTCGGCGCGATGCCGGAGCAGGCGCTGGTGATGGCATCGGATGGTTCAACATCAGCGCCAGCTGCCCGCCTCACCCCAGCAGCATCACCCAGCAGCCCGCTCGAAGCCGCTTCCGCACCCTCTCCCCCGCGCGCGGGGGAGAGGGTTGGGGTGAGGGGGCAAACTTCCAGCGCAGGCGATCCCACCACCCACGCATCCAGCCCCAACAATCTCCCCATCCTGGCCTTCGGCACCGGCGCACCGGCAGGTTCCACCCGCGTGGCGGCACTGGCACGCCTGCGCGATCCGCTGGAAAAACGCATCGCCTGGCCGATGTTGCGCGCGCTGCGACGCCGATTGCAGGGCGGCTCGTGATGAACGCCGTCACGCGCGACGAGGCCCGGACCGGCAATACCTCGATGCGCGCCATGCGCAGCACCGATCTGGAAGCGGTGATGCAGATTGAAACCGCCGCCTATCCCTACCCGTGGACGGCCGGCATCTTCCGCGATTGCCTGCTGGCCGGTCACGGCTGCTGGGTGCTGGAGCGCAGCAACGGCGACATCATCGGTTACGGCGTGCTCTCGGCCGGCGCCGGTGAAGCGCATGTGCTCAACATCTGCGTCGCGCCCTGGCAGCAGGGCCACGGTCATGGCCGGCATCTGATGCAGCGGCTGATCGATCTGGCGCGCTGGCACCGTGCCGAGCGTGTCTTCCTGGAAGTGCGCCCGTCCAACCCCGTTGCGCAGCGGCTCTACGAATCCCTGGGCTTCAACGAAATCGGCCGCCGCCCGAACTACTACCCGGACCACAACGGCCGCCGCGAAGACGCCATCGTCATGGCGATGGAACTGCTGCCGCCGGAAGGCTGATGGCAGCGCATCCCGCTGTCGGGCATCGCTTTGCTCAGCCCGACCTATGTGGTGGCTGCGTCGATCAAGGGGTGCGCGCTCTTGGTTTTATAGGTTGGTGGTGAGCGTAGCGAACCCCAACGTCTTGACGCCGATTGCCGCAGTCAACCACCCATGAAACGCAGATACGCCGCCAGCAGATCCTTGCCGTAGAACATCTGCACCCAGCCGGCGGCGGCCAGATACGGGCCGAACGGGATCGGCGTGGCGCGGTCGCGGCCCTGGATGGTGATCAGCAGCACGCCGACAATCGCGCCGATGATCGAGGACATCAGCACCACCGGCAGGATCGCCTTCCAGCCGCAGAACGCGCCGATCGCGGCCAGCAGCTTGAAATCGCCATAGCCCATGCCTTCCTTGCCGGTCAGCAACTTGAAGGCCCAGTACACGCTCCACAGCGACAGATACCCGACCGCCGCACCCAGGATCGCATCGCCGGGCGAAACGAACACCGGCCCCAGACTCAGCAGCAGGCCGAACCACAGCAGCGGCAGCGTCAGCACATCCGGCAGCAGCGTAGTGCGCGCATCGATGCCGGACATAGCGATCAGATAACCCGTCGCCACCAGCAACGCGCCGGCCTGCCAGGTAACGCCATAACGCCACACGATCAGCGCGAACAGCAGCCCGGTGAGCGCCTCCACCGCCGGGTACTGCCAGGAAATCTTCGCTTTGCAGCCACGGCACTTGCCGCCCAGCATCAGATAGCTGATCAGCGGAATGTTTTCCCACGCGGAAAGCTGGTGGCCGCATTTGGGGCAATGCGAACGCTCCACCACGATGCCCGGCGGCGGCGATGTCTCCATCTCCACAGCTTGTGGGGGAGATGGTTCGGGTGAGGAGGGAGACTCTGCCTCAACCTCCAATCCCAACACATCGCGGCTGTCGCGCTCCCACTGCCACTGCATCCGCAGCGGCAGACGCAGGATCACCACATTCAGGAAACTGCCAACCAGCAGCCCCAAAACAGCGGCGCTGGCAATTGCCAGCGCCGGGTATTCCATTAGAAGTGCAAACACGTCAGCCCAAGGTCGATGCGAGCTTGAAGATGGGGAGGTACATGCCGATCACCATGCCGCCCACGAGCGTGCCGATGAATACCATTACCATCGGCTCAATCAAGCTGGAGAGGGCATCCACCGCATTGTTGACCTCCTGCTCGTAGAACTCGGCCACCTTGATCAGCATATCGTCAAGTGCACCGGCCTCTTCACCAATGGCGGCCATCTGGATCACCATGTGCGGGAACACATCCACCTGTTTCATCGCTGTGTTGAGCTGATAGCCCACTGAAACGTCGTCGCGGATGCGCAGTGTTGCCTGTTCGTAGACGATGTTGCCGGTGGCGCCAGCAACGATATCCAGCGCCTCCACCAACGGCACGCCAGCCTTGAACGTCACTGCCAAAGTGCGCGCGAAGCGTGCAATGGCAGAGTTCTTCATGAGTTCGCCGAAAACAGGCACCTTCAAAATTGCACGGTCAAGGAAATGTGCGAATTTTCTGGAGCGTTTTTTGGCTTGGATAAAAGAAAAAATAGATCCTATAAGGATGAGCAACAGTAGCCACCAATAGCTGGTCATGAATCTGGACATATCGACCAGCATCTGTGTGAATGCTGGAAGGTCCGCACCAAAGCCCTTGAATACATCCTCAAACTGAGGAACAACGAACAAAAGCAGGATTGCGCTGACTAGAATTGCTACCGCAAAAACGACAATGGGGTAGAACATTGCCTTCTTGATCTTGCCCTTCAGCGCTTCGATGTTTTCCTTGTAGTTGGCGATGGTGTCCAGCACGGTATCCAGCACACCGGCGCTCTCACCGGCCTTCACCAGGTTCTGGTAAAGCGCATCGAACTGCATGGGGTGTTTGCCGATGGCCTCGTACAGTGTGCTGCCGCCTTCGATGCTGGCGCGGATATCGTCCAGCATTGCTTTCATGCGCGGATTTTGCTGTCCCCCCGAGATGATCTCGAACGACATCACCAGTGGCACGCCGGACTGCATCATCGTCGCGAGCTGGCGGCTGAAGACGGCGATATCACGTGCGGAAATGGTCTTGCCGGCCTGGCCGAACAGCGGCTTGGGCTTGGCCCTGACCATGTTCGGCGTGATGCCCTGCTTGCGCAGTTCCGCCTTGATCAGGCTGGCGTTCTTGCCGAGCGATTCGCCCTTCATCTTGGTGCCGCGCTTGTCGACACCGGTCCAGATGAAGGGCTGCAACGGATTCGGGTTGCGTGGTGCGGCCTTGGCGGCAGCGCGTGTGGCAGACATGGCGGGAATCCCCTCCGACCTCTAGTGTGGTGAGCAACCGAAGCGTTCGCCCTGCCCCTGATAGGGCGGCGGCACCTGCCGCCAGCTTCGCCTATGGCAACATTACCACGCCGTTCAGGAGTTTGGCGCACATGCGTGACAATTGCCTGCAAAACTGCGATGTGCGGCACTGGCCGCCTGAGTGAGCAACACTACATAGGTCGGACATCGCTGTGCTCGGCCCGGCCTATGAAGGTTGGCTGGATCAGGAAATCGCGCCCATCTACGATGTGCGCTCCTACCGAAGATGGGGTGGCGTCTGGTGCGCGTATGTCGGATCCGCTGCGCTTGATCCGACCTACGGGGTGCTGCATAGGTTGGTGGTGAGCGCATGCGAACCCCAACATCGGGAGGCCGAATACCGGGATAGCTACTGCCCGGTGTTGTAGCCCACCGTAGGTCGGATCAAGCCGCGAAGCGTTGGAGCCGACGATTCATTCCGGCAAGCCACTGTCGGCTCCACGCCTGCGGCACTTGAGCCGACCTGCGACCTACGACCTACGACCTGCGACCTACGACCTACGACCTACGACCTACGACCTACGACCTACGACCTACGACCTACGACCTACGACCTACGACCTACGACCTGCGTCTGTCGGACATCGCTGCGCTCAGCCCGACCTATGAAGGTTGGCTGGATCAGGAAATCGCGCCCATCTGCGATGTGCGCTCCTACCGAAGGTGGGGTGGCGTCTGGTGCGCGTATGTCGGATCCGCTGCGTTTGATCCGACATGCGGGGTGCTGCATAGGTTGGTGGTGAGCGTATGCGAACCCCAACATCTGGAAGCCGGGTGCCGGGATAGCTACTGCCCGGTGTTGTAGTCCACCATGGGGCGGCTCAAGCCGCGAAGCGGTGGAGCCGACGATTCATTCCGGCAAGCCACTGTCGGCTCCACGCCTGCGGCGCTTGAGCCGACCTACGACCTACGACCTACGTCTGTCGGGCATCGCTGTGCTCAGCCCGACCTATGGAACAGGTGCTCTGCGCTCAGCCCGACCTATGCGGGCTATGCATGTCGGCCCGTATCGACCACGGAAAATCCTGTAGGAGCGCACATCGCAGATGGGCGCGATTGCCTGCCAGGCACTCAGCCCGACCTATGGGGCTGGTGCTCAAATGTCGGATCCGCTGCGCTGGATCCGACCTGCGGGGTTCTGCATAGGTTCGTGGGGAGCGCGCAGCCGCGCGCCCATCAATCCTTGGTAACGCGGTTCGCTTCCACCAGGCTGATGATGCCGGCGGCGCATTTGCGCATCGCGGATTGGCGCAGGTCGTTGACGCCGGAGCGTTGCGCGGCTTCGCCGATCTGCATCGAGTTGCCGCCTTCCAGGATGATCGCCTGGATCTCCTCGGTCAGCGGCATCACCTGGTAGATGCCGGTGCGGCCCTTGTAGCCCTCGTTGCACTGGTCGCAGCCCACGGCTTCGAAGATCGTCACGCCCGCATCAATCTGGGCCTGGGTGAAGCCCTCGGCCAGCAACGCGTTGTCCGGCAGCGTCATCGGCTTCTTGCAGTGCTGGCACAGGCGCCGCGCCAGGCGCTGGGCGATCACCAGCGTCACCGAGGAGATGATGTTGAACGGCGCGATGCCCATGTTCATCAGGCGCGAAATGGTCTGCGGCGCGTCGTTGGTATGCAGTGTGGACAACACCATGTGGCCGGTCTGCGCCGCCTTCACCGCGATCTCGGCGGTTTCCAGGTCGCGGATCTCGCCCAGCATGATCACGTCCGGGTCCTGCCGCAGGAAGCTCTTCAACGCGGCGGCAAAGGTCATGCCGCGCTTGTTGTTCTGCTGCACCTGGTTGATGCCCGGCACGCGGATTTCCACCGGGTCTTCCACCGTGGAGATGTTGCGCTCATCGGTGTTGAGGATGTTCAGCGCGGTGTACAGCGACACCGTCTTGCCCGAGCCGGTGGGGCCGGTCACCAGCACCATGCCATAGGGCTTGACGATGGCATCCATGAACAGTTTTTTCTGATCGTCCTCATAGCCCAGCATGTCGATGCCCAGCTTGGCTGCGCTGCCGTCCAGGATACGCAGCACGATCTTCTCGCCGAACAGCGTCGGGCAGGAGCTGACGCGGAAGTCCATCGACTTGGTCTTGGACAGGTTCAACTTGATGCGCCCGTCCTGCGGCACGCGACGCTCGGCGATGTCCAGGCCGCTCATCACCTTCAGGCGCGAGGAAATGCGCGGATTGAGCTTGACCGGCGGCTTGGCCACGGTGCGCAGGATGCCGTCCATGCGGAAGCGCACCCGATATTCGTTTTCGTACGGCTCGAAGTGGATGTCCGAAGCGCCGCGCTTGATCGCATCCACCAGCATCTTGTTGACGAACTTGACCACCGGCGTGTCATCGCCCTTGGCATCCACGCCGCCAGCGGCATCGTCGTCGTCCTCGCCGGTGCTGGAGTCCAGATTCTCCAAACCATCATCGTCTTCACCACCGGGATCGTATTCCTCGGTGGCCATCAGCGCCTGTTCGATGCCGCGACGCAACTGGTCCGCATCCACCAGGATGGCCTCGGTGGACAAGTTGGTCTGGAACTTGATCTCGTCCAGCCCGCGCGTGTTGGTCGGGTCCGCGATGCCCACGTACAGCCGGTTGCCGCGCTTGAACAGCGGCATCGCCTGATGCGTGGTCATGGTCTGCTCGGAGACCAGCTTGGTCGGCGCCTGCTTCAGATCCAGCGAGGTCAGATCGAACAGCGGCATGCCGAACTCGACCGCATTGGCGGCCGCGATCTGCGCGGCAGTGACGAGCTTTTTCTCCGCCAGCCACAGCGGCAGCGCCTTCTTGGCCTTGGTGGCCTCGTCCTGCGCCTTGCGCGCATCGGCCTCGCCCAGGGCACCATCCATCACCAGACGGCGCGTGATGCCGGTGATACCGACAAGATTGGGGGCAGGGTTGGGCGTACTCATCGCACAGTCTCGCAAAGGCTGGATGGCGGAACTCTACTGCGAAGCGATGACAGGCTCCACAGCTGGATCATCGCTGGCTGCCAACCCTTGGCCTTGTGTGAAGAGCCACATAGACCGGGCTGAGCGCAACGATGCCCGACAGCAAGCCACTAACCGCCACCAGACCAGCCAACCGCCGCGCATCGTCTACCGGGCTCCACGTGTTGGAGTTCGCATGCGCTCACCACCAACCAACGCAGCACCCCGTAGGTCAGATCAAGCGCAGCAGATCCGACATATAAGCACCAGACGCCACCGCATCCAGCCACCCATCACACCTATCAGTTTTTTCTGGGAGCGGGCTCGCCCGCGATGGGGCTTTCCCTTCACGCCACAAATCACACCGAAAACGCAATCAACTTCCCGTCACGGTACCGCCCAATCCTCTACCCGCAACCCCGTGATGCGCTGAAATTCGCGGGTGTTGTGGGTCACCAGCGTGGCGTCTTCGGCCAAGGCATGGCTGGCTATCCAAAGATCGTTGCCGCCAATCGGTGTGCCGGCAGTCTTCAACCGTGCCGCCTGCGTCGCATAGTGGCGGCAGATCGCCGGCCCTGACGGATACCGCACCGGCACTTGTCGCGCCAATGCATCCAATCGATGCAACACATCTTCCCGTCGAACACTGCGCTCGGCACCCTGCAGCAACTCCGCCCAGGTGACAAATGACATGCCCAGGGCGCTTTCCTGCGGCAACGCATCAATGCGTTGTGCCACCGATGGCGGGTGATTCTTGATCAGATAGATCAGGATGTTGGTATCCAGCAGATAGATCACAGCGGCTCGCGCTCCTGAGCGGGTGCAGAGGCCTGGCGGTCCTCTTCCAGCGCGGCGATGAATCCTTCATCCGCTTCCGCCACAGCTCGCAACGCCTGCAACAGCGCCTCACCGCGCTGTGGATGCAGCGGATGCAGCACCAGATCCCCCTGCGCATTGCGGGATATGGCAACGCGATCAGTATCCAGCCGGAACGCGGCGGGGATGCGAACCGCCTGGCTGTTGCCATTGTTGAACACTCTTGTAGTCATCGTGCTCATGACTGGCTCCATGTAAACACATTGATGTGTGTATGTTCGGCCGATTCCGTAAAAACCGCAAGCCGCAGTGTCCCGGAAATCAGCCGGATTCCACGTGTTGGGGCCCCCCCCAGATCAAGCCCGTGCTCATCACCAGCCTATGCAGCACCATAGGTCGGGCTGAGCGCAGCGATGCCCGACAGCACAACAACACATGCCACCATGTCCAGCCCATCGTCACGCACAACTTGCCGGCTTCCCGATGTTGGGGTTCGCTCCGCTCACCACCAACCTATGCAGGGCGTAGGCCGGATCAAGCGCAGCGGATCCGACATATGAAGTCATCACCAACCTATGCACCGATTGCGGCAGCGCCATCCTGCGCTATCCTTGCCGGCATGACTTGTCCCACTCCGCCTTCAAGCAGTCACGTCCAAGCCCGGCGCGAGGCCATCAGGCAATCGGAAGCGCGGTACAAAGGGTTGCGGGAAGTTCACCGCATGCTCGCCCGGGACATCGAACAGTTGGACGAGCCAGCACACGCCCAGTTGATCGAGCGCGCGCTGGCGCGCATCCAGACCTGGGAAGACAGCGGTATTGCCAGTCCTTACTACATACGCACCTGGCGGCGAATCCTTGCGCACCCCGCTACACACATCCCTAGCATGTTGAGCGGGGATCAAGCTAATGCGCTCGTGCAAAACTCCCCGTTCGGGTTTGCTTTCAGCCAGCCCAAGTACCGCGAGGTACTGAATCTTGCCCAGCAACAAGACTGACGGCGGCAGCACTCATCTTGCCAAGGTTGGGGAACTGCTCGTCGAAGCGAGCAGGATCTCCGCTCACAAGGAATTCGTCGTCATTGGCAGCCTGTCCGTACTGGCGTCCACGCTGGCGCCCCCGGCACGCATGGTGATGTCCATCGACGTGGACTTCTATCCACGCCTTGATCCTGGGCGAGCTTCGGAAATCGCACGTGAACTTGGCCCGGAATCAGCCTTTGCCGAACGATTTGGCCTGTACGCCGATGCGGTATCACCGCAACTGGCGGCACTGCCGGACGGCTGGGAGGGTACCCGCGCCAGCAGGTCCATGCGCTCATGCAGAATCGCCACCACCCATGCAGGTGCACCCTTGCGTGGAAGGCAGAAAACATAGTGATGCCCGCAGCGCGCCATGCGCAGTCCCGGATACAGCGAACTCATATCGCTGAAGCCGCCTTCACCGTTGGCGATCCGTGCCATTGACAGTTCCAGCGCAGCCACATAGCGCCGCACCTGATCCACACCCCAGGTCTTGCGCGTGTAGCGGATGATCGAGCGCAGATCCGCTTCTGCGTCATCCGTCAACACATAGGCGCTCACTCGCTGCGGTCCAGCTCTTCATCGAGAACCTGCGCCACGCTCTTGCTGGACACCTTGCCTGCTTGGCCCGCCTGGATACGGGCAGCAAGCAATGACTTCAATTCCTGCCAGGCCGCATCATCGCCGGTATCGGCAGGAAACAGCCGCTCCAACGCGAATTGCCGGATGGTCTTGCCTTGCAGCGCGGCCATTATCTTCAGGCTCTGATGCTGCTCATCGCTGATATCAATGGTCAAACGGCTCATGCAGTGCTCCTCGGGTTGCAGAAACCCACATTACCAGATACCCACATTCCGACGTGGTCGGCCCGGTCTTCTGGTGTTGGGGTTCGCATGTACTCACCGCCAACCTATGCAAGCCGGCCTGTACCGCCCACCGCATCTTCGGTAGGCCTGATTAGCCCCATCCCTCAGCCATGAAAGTTGTTCGCCAAGCGCAGAACCCGCTCCGGACAAGGCTTGCAGCGCGTCAGCGCCGTCGCCAGCCGTGGCAGCATGTCGCGCAGGCGGAATCTGCGGTTGAAGCGATACGCAGCTTCGGCCAGGTAGCGACGCGCGTACTTGGCCTGACGCACCGCGTGGTACACGCCGCTGATGGCACGCTTGGCGTTGGCCAGCACCACATTCGCCCAACACGCGCCTTTGGCCTGCGTCGCGGCGCGACCACCGCCGGTGACCAACGTGGTGTGCGCGTGCCCGGCCTCTTCCAGTTGCCGGAAGCAGGCCAGGCCATCGGTATAGACCTCGCATTCCGGTTCCAGCCGGCGCTCGATCCAGTCCCGGAGCGACGCGTTGTCGAACGCCTTCACAGGCTCGATCACGGCGAAGACGGGGTATTCCAGGTTCTCGTCCGTCTGTACGGCGATGAGGAAGGGCTGCTTGTTCTCCGATCCGCGCCCGGGCTTGCCACCGTTGCGCTCACCGCCCAGGTAGGCGTCGTCGATCTGTACGAAACCCTTGAGTTTCCTGGGTTCTTCCCGCTCCAACATGGCCTGCATGATCTTGTGCTTGAGCCGCCAGGCGGCCTTGTAGTTCACCCCCAGGTGGCGCATGAGCTCCAGCGCCGCCATGTTGGTCTTGGTCGCAGTGAGCAGGTAGATCGCCTGGAACCACGTGGTCAGCGGCAATCGGGTGGAGGCGAGCAAAGTGCCGCTGGTCAGCGTGGTCTGATGGCGACAGGCGCGGCATTGGTAGTACACCGTCGTTCCACGCCGGAAGCGCGAGCGGGCTCGGCCCTCGCACTTCGGGCAACGAAACCCCTGCGGCCAACGCCACTGATACAAGGCCCGGTAGCACTTGGCCTCGGTGCCATAGCGTTGGATGAACTCGTTCATCGACAACCCGTGTTGGAACTGCACGACATTGATGCCCATGTCCCTCCTCCTGCGTGTTCGGCGGGGGCATCGTCTCGCAGCGGCGTCTCATATCCTGAGACGGCTGGCTGAGGGATGGGGCTAATCAGGTCGGTAGGAGCGCACATCGAAGATGGGCGCGATTTCCTGATCCAGCCAAACCGCATAGGTCGGGCTGAGCGCCGAGATGCCCGACAGCACAACAACACTGCCACCATATCCAGCCCATCGTCACGCACAACTTGCCGGCTTCCCGATGTTGGGGTTCGCTCCGCTCACCACCAACCTATGCAGGGCGTAGGCCGGATCAAGCGCAGCGGATCCGACATACTGAACTGGAGTCAGGTGCGACGACAGACAGATATGGCCATGGCAAAAAAACTCGATGACATCATGGCCGCAATGCCGAAAGAACGCCGCCAGCGGGTGGAAGATCGCGCCATGGAACTGGCCACGCTGAAAGACCTGCGCCGGGCTGCGCAGCAGACCCAGGAGCAATTGGCAGCCACCCTTGGCGTCCGTCAGGACACCATCTCACGCTTGGAAAAGCGCAGTGACATGCTGCTCTCAACCCTGCGTCACTACGTGGAAGGCATGGGTGGCAGGCTCGATCTCGTAGCGCAGTTCCCCAACCGGCCGCCGGTGGTGATACAGCACCTGGGCATCAACGAAACCACACCTGACACTTGATGCTTGATGGGCATGCAGTGCCCCACATTCGACAACCACCCACCCACGCAACACCCCGGTAGGTCGGATCAAGCGCAGCGGATCCGACATATGAACCAGACGCCACCCCATCTCCGGTAGGAGCACACATCGAAGATGGGCGCGACTTCCTGATCCAGCCAAACCGCATAGGTCGGGCTGAGCGCAGCGATGCCCGACAGCAAAGCAGCACCGCCACCGTACCCAATCCACCGCCGCGCATCGCCTGCCGGGTTCCACGCGTTGGGGTTCGCATGCGCTCACCGCCAACCTATGCTGTGGTCGCGGCAACACTCCATGCAAAACGGCACCACCCCACCATCCGCCCATCCACGTCACAATGTGACACATCACGACACGCACCTGTCTGGACCCCAAACGTCACTGTGTGACCCCCATCACCCACGGCTTCTCCATACGCGTCCTGCGGTCTGTCACAACTGTGAACTGCCACATGCTTCCCCGGTATCAGCACATGCAAAACCACCGTTGGCACGCTTCCTGCTACATTGATCCCGCCGGTGCAACGTCTGGCCTCCCGGCCAAGGACAAGGCGCAAGAGCCCAGTCCGAGCACCTAGGCAGTTAGCTAACCTATCCATATGTTTTCCAAGAGGAAATTTCCCATGAAGACGATTCAGAAGGGCTTCACCTTGATCGAACTGATGATCGTGGTTGCGATCATCGCCATCCTGGCCGCTATTGCGCTGCCGGCTTATCAGGACTACATCGCCAAGTCGCAGTCCACTGCTGGTCTGGCTGACATTCGTGGTGGCGTGACCGCGTTTGAAGAGGGTATCCAGTCTGGTGTCAATGGTTCCGGTACTCCTGCTGTGGGTGATATCGGTCTTGCTGCGTCCACGCCGCGTTGCAGCACTATTGCTGCGGCCGGTGCTTGGAACGCCGCCAACGGCCAAACGATTACCTGCACCCTGCGCGGCAACCCGCGTGTCCACGGTTCTACCGTTACGCTGACGCGCAGTGGCAGCGGCCAGTGGCCGTGCACCTCGAATATCGCAGCTAACAAGCACAAGCCAAACGGTTGCGGCTAATGATGTGCGGGCTTGGGCAAGCACGCTGGACAGTTGAGTGACAGGTGCTTGCCTGCCTTGCCTGAACCTGAAAACCCCGCCCATCGGCGGGGTTTTCTCTTTGCAGCAGGTTTCGAGGGTTTTGGTGAGTCGATTCTTTTTGGGGGATAAAAGATGAAGAACCAGGGCTTTACATTGATCGAACTGATGATCGTGGTGGCGATCATCGCCATCCTGGTGGCTATCGCGTTGCCGGCCTACCAGAACTACACCATCAAGGCGCAGCTCACCAGCGCTCTGGCCGAAATTGCCGCTGGGAAAACCATGTTCGAATCCCGCCTCCTGGCCGATAGCGTCGCCAGTGCCACCCCTGCCGATGTCGGTCTTCCAGCCAGCACGCCGCGCTGTAGTACGATAGCGCTGACGCCGGGGGATACGGGCGAGATCACCTGTACGGTGCGCGGTGCGCCGCCCATCCACGGCTCAATCTTGCGTCTGGTTCGGACCAGCTCTGGCCAATGGCAATGCCAGGTGGCGGCAGGCACCCCGGACAAATACAAACCCAATCACTGCCTGTGATGCGGCGGGAGGGGACACTACCCCGCCGGTATTGACGGCAGCGACACCTGGCCTGAGTGAAGCTGGATGAAAAAGTCTCTGCTGTTCGATGCGCGCGCGTGGTGCGCTCTTCTTTTGTTGGTTGTGGGCCTTGCTTTCTGGCCGGGCCTGAGCGGCGGTTTCATTTTCGACGACTGGTCTGCATTGGTCGAGAATCCTCGTCTTCATATAGAAACCGTGGATGCCGAATCGCTCAAGCGAGCCGCAACCTCGTTTGAACCTGGCGGAACCTTTGGTGCCCGCCCCCTGGTAATGCTCAGCTTTGGCCTGAACCATGCGATCCACGGCATGGATCCTTGGGGTTACAAGCTGGTCGGGTGGCTAGTCCATTTGATCAACAGCCTCCTGGTGTTTGCCTTCGTCCGCCGTGTGGTGCAGCAGGCGGCGCCTCAGACCCCTGTGCGGCTGTCTGGGGCAAGCACCACAACTGCGATGTTGCCCAGCCCCGTCGTTGTTGCAGGTGTGGTCGCATTGCTGTGGGCCATTCATCCACTCCAGGTGTCTTCCGTGCTGTACGTGGTGCAACGCATGGAGACGCTTTCGATCACGTTTGTGCTGGCCGCGCTGCTGACGTATCTGCGCGGCCGGATCAACCAGATTGAAGGCAGACCGGGCTGGCCTTGGCTGTTGGCCTGTATTCCGCTGGTTTTGCTGGGTTGGGCCTCGAAGGAATCGGCGGTGCTATTCCCAGCATTTGCTTTGGCATTGGAGCTGAGCGTGCTGGGGTTCGCTGCTCGGAAGGCCTCCATTGCCCGTTTGTGGCGATGGGGGTTTGGAATATCGACCTCCATCGCCATTCTGGTGTTCTTCCTTGTGGTGCTGCCGCACTACTGGAGCCCGGAAACAATCACTGGCCGTAACTTTAACACCGCCGAGCGCCTGTTCACCCAGCTCCGGGTGTTGTGCACGTATCTATGGCAAATCGTTCTGCCTTTGCCGTCTTCGATGCCGTTTTATTACGATAATTACACCGTATCCACAAGCCTGTTCAGCCCGGCCACCACGCTGCTCAGTGCGCTGTTCCTTGCGGGCCTGTTGACATCTGCATTTGCGCTGCGCCAGCGCGCTCCACTTTATTCGTTTGGCGTCCTGTTGTTCTTTGCCGCTCATGCGATCACCAGCAATGTGGTTGCTCTGGAACTGGTCTTCGAGCATCGCAATTACTTCGCCCTGCTGGGTGTGTTACTGGCACTGACTGCCTTGTTCCTGAAACTGCCTGTACGGGACAAATTCGCCGCACAGTGGGGGGGCGCGGTGCTGTTGTGCGTGATGGCGTTGTTCTTGACCGTGATTCGTGCAGCCACCTGGGGCGATCAGCTTCATCTTGCCAGTGACCTGGCCGACAAGAACCCGCATTCCGCCCGAGCCAGCGCTGACCTTGCCACCTACTATTCCGGGATGGCAGATGGTTATTCCAATTCGCCGTTCAATGACTTCGCCATGCGCGAATTCGAGCGTGGCTCACTCTTGCCCGGCAGCTCCATCGTCAGCGACCAGGGTTTGCTCCTGGTGGCCACCCGTGCGGGACGGCCGGTGTATCCGGTATGGTGGGATCGACTGATAGCAAAGCTCAACACCCAGCCGATCACCCCCGATACCACCCATGCCATGTTCGGATTGCTGCGCAACCGACTCAATGATGTTCCGCTGGATGATGACAAACTGGTGGATGCATTCTTGGCCATGTTCAACCGGGTAGGGTTTCCCGCATACAGCTATGCCCAATTCGGTGAGTACGTGATTGTGCATGTGGGAGACCAGGTCTTGGCAGACCAGATCTACGCACTTGCTACCCGAGCCAGTAAAGATGACCCGGATTACATGAGAAGGATGGTGGAAGTGCTTCTTGAGGACGGGCATGTGCGTCAGGCCAGGGTGGTTGCATCCACCGCTGCTGAAATGGGAGTGGTTTTGGATATTGAATTGCCACCGGATCCTAATTCAGACCGGGATGAAGGCTTGACTGCCCCGGGTTCTGATTAGCGGCGGATTCAACCGCGAAGTGCAACGCGTGAGTGGTGAAAGAATACCTCGAAAGGGGTGAGGAAGCGGTGGCGTTTC
>NZ_JBBHDV010000008.1:0-137142 GCF_037478135.1 Denitratimonas organivorans | reverse complement strand
CTGCCCCCGCTTGACGGTGTTCGGGTGTGATTAGAGGTGTGGTGGGCGGGGGTGGTGTTGTGTGTGGGGGGCGGTCCCCCCCCCCGAACCCACCCCCCACCTGAGTCGCCG
Organism: Denitratimonas organivorans; assembly: GCF_037478135.1. Taxonomy (NCBI): domain Bacteria; kingdom Pseudomonadati; phylum Pseudomonadota; class Gammaproteobacteria; order Lysobacterales; family Lysobacteraceae; genus Denitratimonas; species Denitratimonas organivorans. The sequence continues at coordinate 137,031 of NZ_JBBHDV010000008.1, read as the reverse complement.
GCGGGGGGGGCGGGGGGGGGGGGGCCCCCCCCCGGGCGGGGGGGGGGGGCGCGCCCGCCGCCCCCCCACGCTACGGGGTTCGAAGCAGATGACGAGGGATTGATGGCATTCCGATTGCGATGGCCGGCCTGGCTGATGCTGGTGTTGCTGGCCGCCTGTGGTGATGCCGGCCAGGCACCCAGCGCGCAGCAAGTGCCCGTTGCGGCAGAACAGCCCCCGGCGCCTGTGTCCGCCTCCGCCTCCGCCGCATCGTCGCCGGATGGGCCGCAAACCGTGCCGCAAACGGAACTGCTCGCGGCATCCGCGCCCGGTGTCGAACAGGATGGGCATGAGCTGCCGGAAGAGTTTGCGGATGATGGCCAGGCCGGCTCATTGGAGGAGCGCATCGATCAGATCCGGGCTTTGCTGGAGACCGATTCGGCCAGCGCGGCGCGACGCGCGCTTCGTCGTGCACTGGATGCGATGCAGGCCATGGCGGCGGCAGACGTGACGGAAACGGTCGGCGCAGCTGACACAGCGGCCACTGCGGCCACAGCGCAGGGCGAGGAGGGCACAGCGGAAGACATCGCTGCGCAATTGGCCCCATTGGCGTCCCGTGCTGCCAGGCGCTTGCTGGGATGGAACCGGTTGGCACTGGCGCATGGCGGCGGCGCGCTTTCGCCGCGTGACCTGCCGCTGTTGCAACGCTGGGACGCAGAGGACGCCGAGGTGCAGGCGCTGGCCGCGCATCTGGCGCGGATCGAACAGGCCAGTGCCGTGTTGGCCGAGGCCAGGAGTCTGATCGAGGCCGGGCAGGTGCTGGAGCCGGCAGCGGAAAACGCAGTGGCGAAACTGCACCAGGTGCTGCGGATCGATCCGGACAACGTCACCGCCCGGCATCGCCTGGCGCGGGTCGAGGACAGTTTCCTGCGCGCGGCGATTTCGGCCGCCCGAAACAGCGATTTCGCCACCGCCGAAGCACGGCTGGCCGATGCCGGCCGGGTGAGGCCGGGTTCGGCGCTGGTGCTGGATGCCGCCACCCGTGTGGTCGAACTGCGTGAACAGGAGGCGCAGCGCTGGAAAGCCCGCATCGCGATGGAACTGGCGGCCGAGCGGCCCGATGCCGCCGAAGCGCTGCTGCCGCAACTGGATGCCGCCACCCTGGACGAGCGCGATGGCCAGTTGGCGCGTGCCGAAATCGAGCGGGTACGGCGGTACGGTGCCTACGATGCCGGCCAGTTGCTGTCCGATGTATTGGCAGGCGGCGGCCAGGGGCCGGGCATGATCGTGTTGCCGGTCGGGCGCTTCATGATGGGCAGTCCGCGCAGCGAGGACGGTCGCGAGCCGGCCGAAGGGCCGCGGCATGCAGTCACTTTCCAGCGCGGCTTCGCGCTGGCGCGCACCGAAACCACGGTGGCGCAATTCCGTGCCTTCGTCGAGGCCACCGGCTATCGCAGCAGTGCCGAGCGTGCGCGCAGTTCGGTGATCTATGACGAGCGCACCGGCGCCATGGTCGAACGGCGCGGGGTGGACTGGCGGCATGATTACGTTGGCAACCGTGCTGCGGCCGACGAGCCGGTGTTGCATGTGTCCTGGGAAGATGCCAGCGCCTATGTGCAATGGCTGTCGGACCAGACCGGCGCACGCTATCACCTGCCGAGCGAGGCGCAGTTCGAATACGCCCTGCGCGCCGGCAGCAGTACCCGTTTCCCCTGGGGTGACGGCGCTCCTCCTGCACGGGTCGAGAACCTGACTGGCGATGGCGATGTCTCGCCCGGCGGGCGGCGCTGGAACAACGCCTTCAGCGCTTACGAGGACGGCTACTGGGGGCCGGCGCCGGTGGCGCGCCACCGCAGCAACAGCTTCGGCCTGAGCGACATGAACGGCAATGTTTCCGAATGGGTCGAAGATTGCTGGCACGACAGCTACGCGCGCGCGCCGCGTGACGGCAGTGCCTGGGTCAATCCCGGTTGTGCGCGGCGGGTGGTGCGTGGTGGTTCCTGGGGCAGCTCGCCGGAACAGACCCGTTCGGCCTTCCGCGCATCTTCGCCGGCAGCGGCCACCAGTGCCCGGGTCGGCTTCCGCGTCGCACGCGAGCTCTAGCAGCGCGCGCCATTGCCGGCGGTCGCCGACATCAGGATGCTGCAAGGGCGCCGATTCTGGCACCATCGGCACCTTCTGATCCTGACAGCCGGAGCGACACCATGAACACGATGCGCCAGGGCCCCGCCACGCCACGTCGGCGCGGTGGTTTTCGATGGTGGGTGCTGATCCTGTTCGCGCTGTACGCCGGCTACTACTGGTTCTCCAACCAGCAGGATGCGGCCTTTACCGGGCGCACCCAGTTGATCAGCTCCGACCCGCAGCAGGAGGCGGCGATGGGCTTGCAGGCCTACCGCCAGATCCTGTCTGAATCCAATGTCGTGACGCAGGGCCAGTTGCCCGGTCAAGTCCGCGACATTGCTGCCCGTCTGATTCAAGTCGGGCCACGGGTCGAGGCCGATCTGGCCGCCGCGCGCGGGGTCAAGCCGTCGATCCAGTGGAATGCCTTCGACTGGGATGTGAGCGTGATCCAGTCCGATCAGGCCAACGCCTTCTGCCTGCCCGGCGGCAAGATCGCGGTCTACACCGGCATCATTCCGGTGGCGCAGAATCTGGATGCGCTGGCGGCGATCATGGGGCACGAGATCGCACATGCACTGCTGCGTCACAGTGCCGAGCGCATGGCGCAGCAGAAGCTGGCGCAGATCGGTTCGATGGCCACCGGCATGGCGGTCAGCGACATGGATCCGCAGCAGCAGCGCGCGGTGATGGCGGTGATGGGTGCCGGTGCGCAGTACGGCATGCTGCTGCCGTTCTCGCGCGAGCACGAAAGCGAGGCCGACGAAGTCGGGCTGATGCTGGCGGCGGCGGCCTGCTACGACCCGCGCGAGGCGATCGGCCTGTGGCAACGGATGGGACAGCTCAGCGCCGGACAGGCGCCGCCGGAGTTCATGTCGACCCATCCCAGCGGCGAAACCCGCATCGCCCGCTTGCAACAGCTGATGCCGCGTGCGCTGGAGATCCGCCAGGCGTACTGCGGCAACTGATTGTCATTGCCGCGCCCGGGCTGCGAACCGGGTCGCACTATGAACTCCCTCCATGGGCCTGTGTTGCCGCTTCAAGTTGGTGCATGCGACAATCCCGGGTCTTGGTGGGACGGATTTTGCAGTGCAGCATCCGCGCCCGCCGGCCGCGAGCCGGGTGCGGATGCTTTTTCCAGAGCGCCAACCGCACGGAACGCCAGCGTGATCGCCCCCTTCTCTTGGAAGGCGCGGATCGGGCTGGTCGAACCGCCCGCATCGCGGCATGCCGACGCGCCAGTGGCGCGATGAACGGTTGCAGACCTGCTGCAACGCTGCTCGAGTCGAGGATGACGTGCTGGGCGAATATCTGCCGATTCTTTTGTTCCTGATCGTGTCCGCGGGCATTGGTATCGCCCTGCTGGTCATCGGAAGCCTGTTGGGCCCACGGCAGCCCAGTGCAGAGAAACTCTCCCCCTACGAATGCGGCTTCGAGGCATTCGAGGATGCGCGCATGCGTTTCGACGTGCGCTACTACCTGATCGCCATCCTGTTCATCGTCTTCGATCTGGAAATCGCCTTCCTGTTCCCCTGGGCCGTGGTGTTCAAGGATCTGGGCATGCAGGCGATCGTGGCGATGACGATTTTCCTGGGCATCCTCGTCGTGGGCTTCGTCTACGAGTGGAAGAAGGGCGCACTGGACTGGGAGTGAGACGATGAGCATTTCGCAGTTTTTCCATAATCCCGAACCCCTTGGCCGCGTCGACGACATCCTGTTGCCGGAGGGCGAGAACCCGCTGCTGGAGCGTGGCTTTGCCACCACTTCGGTCGATGCGCTGCTGAACTGGGCGCGTACCGGTTCGATGTGGCCGGTGACCTTCGGTCTGGCCTGCTGTGCGGTGGAAATGATGCACGCCGGCGCCGCTCGCATGGACCTGGACCGCATGGGTGTGATCTTCCGCCCCAGCCCGCGCCAGTCCGACGTGATGATCGTGGCCGGCACCCTGGTCAACAAGATGGCCCCGGCACTGCGCAAGATCTACGACCAGATGTCCGGCCCCAAGTGGGTGATATCGATGGGCTCGTGCGCCAACGGCGGCGGCTATTACCACTATTCGTACTCGGTCGTGCGCGGCTGCGACCGGGTGGTGCCGGTGGACGTCTACGTGCCCGGCTGCCCGCCCACGGCGGAAGCCCTGGCGCACGGCATCCTGCAACTGCAGAAGAAGATCCGCCGCACCAACACCATCGCGCGCTGAAGCGCCGTCGTCACCCGTCTTTAAGGAAGGCAGCGGTTCCATGGCCGAGCCAGAAAACACCCTAGCGCAGCGTCTGCAGGCCCGATTCGGCGACCGGATCGTGGAATGCATCGAGCACACCTACGCCCATGCCCACGGCGAAGTCACCCTGGTGGTGGCGCCCGACCGCCTGCTCGAAGTGGCGCGCGTCCTGCGCGACGAGCCGGAATTCGGCTTCGAGCAGCTCACTGACCTGTGCGGTATCGACTATCTGGGCTACGGCCAGGTCGAATGGGACACCGAAGACGCCACTTCCGAAGGTTATTCGCGTGGTGTCGAAGGCCTGGGTCCGGGCCGTTTCGACTGGGATTCGCGCCCGCGTCCGGACCGCCAGGCAAAGCGTTTCGCCTCGGTCGTGCACCTTTTGTCGATCCGCAACAACCAGCGTCTGCGTCTGCGCACCTACGCCGGTGATGATGCGCTGCCGGTGATTCCTTCGCTGGTGGATGTGTGGCCGGGCGTCAACTGGTTCGAGCGCGAGGCCTTCGATCTGTTCGGCATCGTCTATGAAGGACATCCGGATCTGCGCCGCATCCTGACCGACTACGGTTTCGTCGGGCATCCGTTCCGCAAGGACTTCCCACTGATCGGCAATGTCGAAGTGCGTTACGACGCCGAACAGGAACGTGTCATCTACCAGCCGGTCACGATCGAGCCGCGCGTGCTGGTGCCGCGCGTGCTGCGCCAGGACTCGCGCCGCGAGCAGGCCGAAGCCGAAATCGCCAACGCGGCGGCGGGGAAATAAACCATGCAGGAAATCCGCAATTACAGCCTGAACTTCGGCCCCCAGCATCCGGCCGCGCACGGTGTGCTGCGCCTGGTGCTGGAGATGGAAGGCGAGGTCGTGCAGCGTGCCGATCCGCACGTCGGCCTGCTGCATCGCGGCACCGAAAAGCTGGCCGAATCCAAGCCGTTCAACCAGTCGATCGGCTATATGGATCGCCTGGACTACGTCTCGATGATGTGCAACGAGCACGCCTATGTGATGGCGATCGAAAACCTGCTCGGCATCCAGGTGCCCGAACGTGCGCTGTGGATCCGCACGATGTTCGACGAGATCACCCGTATCCTCAATCACCTGATGTGGGTCGGTGCCAACGGCCTGGATCTGGGCGCGATGGCGGTGATGCTGTACGCCTTCCGCGAGCGCGAGGAGCTGATGGACTGCTACGAGGCGGTCTCAGGCGCGCGCATGCATGCGGCCTACTACCGTCCCGGTGGCGTTTACCGCGATCTGCCGGATCAGATGCCGCAATACAAGGAAACCCCGTGGCACAAGGGCAAGGAGCTGAAGCGCCTGAACGCCTGGCGTGAAGGTTCGATGCTCGATTTCCTCGACGCCTTCTGCGACGACTTCCCGCAGCGCGTCGATGAATACGAAACCCTGCTGACCGAAAACCGCATCTGGAAGCAGCGCACCGTCGGCATCGGTGTGGTGTCGCAGGAGCAGGCGCTGGCCTGGGGCATGACCGGCCACATGCTGCGCTCCACCGGTATCGCCTGGGACGTGCGCAAGAAGCAGCCTTATGCCAAGTACGCCGAAGTGGACTTCGACATCCCGGTAGGCACCGCCGGCGACTGCTACGACCGCTACCTGATCAAGGTGGCCGAGATGCGCGAGTCGGCGCGCATCATCAAACAGTGCGTGGCCAAGCTGCGCACCCTCGAAGGCCCGGTGATGATCCGCGATTTCAAGATCGGACCGCCAAGCCGCGAGGAAATGAAGACCGACATGGAAGCGCTGATCCACCACTTCAAGCTGTTTACCGAAGGCTATGTCGTGCCGGAAGGCGAGACTTATGCCGCGGTGGAAGCGCCGAAGGGCGAGTTCGGCTGCTATCTGGTGTCCGACGGCGCCAACAAGCCGTTCCGGGTCAAGCTGCGTGCACCCGGTTTCGCCCACCTGTCCTCGATGGACGAGGTTGTGCGCGGGCACATGCTGTCGGACGTGGTGGCGATGATCGGCACCTACGACCTGGTGTTCGGCGAGGTGGACAGGTGAAGCCGGCAATCGGGAATCGGGCGTGGGGAATCGGGAAAGCGCAGCTTGCGTGCGCTCCGGTGTCTCGCACGTCCAGGCGCGTGCGGCCCTCGCGCGGTTCGGTGTTTCGAGCACCCCGAGGCATCCCTTCCGGCGGCTGTGCACCCGCTTTTCCCCATTCCCCATTCTCCATTCCCGATTCCCCATGAAAGCAACCGGCAATTTCGAGGCGGTCAAGGATGTCGATCCGCAGGTGGTGCTGAGCCAGCAGACCCGCGATCACATCGACCTGTGGTTAACCAAGTTTCCACCGGAGCGTTCGCGCTCGGCGGTGATCCAGGGCCTTTTTGCCGCGCAGGAGCAGAACCAGGGCTGGCTCAGTGATGAACTGATCGCCGCAGTGGCGCGCTACATCGGCATCGAGCCGATCTGGGCCTACGAGGTCGCCACCTTCTATTCGATGCTGGAGACCCGCCCGGTCGGCCGCAACAACGTCGCGCTGTGCACCAACATCTCGTGCTGGCTCAACGGTGCCGAGGACATCGTCCGCTATTGCGAAAAGAAACTCGGCATTTCGCTGGGCGAAAGCACGCCGGATGGCCGCATCTACCTCAAGCGCGAGGAGGAGTGCATCGCGGCCTGCTGCGGCGCGCCGGCGGGAACGGTCAACGGCCATTACCACGAAAAGCTGACGCCGGAAAAAATCGACGCCATTCTCGATTCACTGGAATGACACGCGCGCGGCCCTTCGCCGCGCACCTTGGATGAACCGCGCCGGGCCCGCCCGGTGCACTGGAATAAATCGGAACGGTCATGGCATTCGGACCTGTGCCCCAGGAACACAACGTCGTCTACACCACGCTGCACTTCGATCAGCCGTGGACGTACGAAAACTATCTGAAAACCGGCGGCTACCAGGCCTGGCGGAAGATCCTCGAAGAGAAGATCCCGCCGGAACAGGTGATCGAGATGGTCAAGCAGTCCGGCCTGCGCGGCCGTGGCGGCGCGGGTTTTCCGACCGGCCTGAAGTGGAGCTTCATGCCCAAGGGGCCGGGCCAGAAGTACATCCTGTGCAACTCCGACGAATCCGAGCCGGGCACCTGCAAGGACCGCGACATCCTGCGCTACAACCCGCATGCGGTGCTGGAAGGCATGGCGATCGCCTGCTACGCGGTCGGTTCGGATGTGGCCTACAACTACCTGCGTGGCGAGTTCCACCACGAGCCGTTCGAGCGTTTCGACAACGCCCTGAAGGAAGCCCGTGAACACGGCTGGCTGGGCGAGAACCTGCTGGGCAGCGGCGTCAATGTGCAGATCCACGCCGCGCTCGGCGCCGGCGCCTATATCTGCGGCGAAGAAACCGCACTGATGGAGTCGCTGGAAGGCAAGAAGGGCCAGCCGCGCTACAAGCCGCCGTTCCCGGCCAATTTCGGCCTGTACGGCAAGCCCACCACGATCAACAACACCGAAACCTATGCCTCGGTGCCGGCGATCATCCGCAATGGACCGGAATGGTTCATGGGCCTGGGCAAGCCGAACAATGGCGGCGCCAAGGTGTTCTCGGTGTCCGGTCACGTCAACAAGCCGGGCAACTATGAAGTCCGCCTCGGCACGCCGTTCTCCGAGCTGCTGGAAATGGCCGGCGGCGTGCGCAACGGCAACAAGTTGAAGGGTGTGATCCCCGGCGGCTCGTCGATGCCGGTGCTGCCGGCCGAGATCATGATGGACTGCACGATGGACTACGACTCGATCCAGAAGGCCGGTTCCGGCCTGGGTTCGGGTGCGGTCATCGTCATGGACGAAACCACCTGCATGGTGCGCGCCTGCCAGCGCATCAGCCGTTTCTACTACTACGAATCCTGCGGCCAGTGCACCCCGTGCCGCGAAGGCACCGGCTGGATGTTCCGCGCGCTGAACCGCATCGTCGAAGGCAAGGCCACGCTCGATGACGTGAACCTGCTGCGCAGCATCGCCGGCCAGATCGAAGGCCACACCATCTGCGCCTTCGGTGAAGCCGCCGCGTGGCCGGTGCAGGGCTTCCTGCGCCACTACTGGCACGAGTTCGAGTACTACGTGAACCACGGCCGTTCGATGGTGGACGCGCGCGCTGGCTCGGAGGTTGCGGCATGAACCTGCATACGGACTGCGCCGCGGGAATCGGGAGTCGGGAATCGGGAATGGCAACGATCGTCTCCCGCTTCTCCCCATTCTCCATTCCCCATTCTCCATTCCCTGCTCCGCAAGGAGTTGCCGCATGAGCGCTCAAACCACGCCGACCACGCCGCCGCCGGCGCCGGAAGGACACGTCAATATCGAGATCGATGGCGTGCCGATGACCGCACCCAAGGGCTCGATGATCATCCAGGCCGCCGACAAGGCCGGCATCCCGATCCCGCGCTTCTGCTACCACGAGAAGCTGCCGATCGCGGCCAACTGCCGCATGTGCCTGGTAGACGTGGAAAAGTCGCCGAAACCGGCACCGGCCTGCGCCACCCCGGTGATGGACGGCATGAAGGTCTACACCCAGTCCAAGCGCGCGCTGGATTCGCAGCGAAACGTGATGGAATTCCTGCTGATCAACCACCCGCTGGACTGCCCGGTCTGCGACCAGGGCGGCGAGTGCGAATTGCAGGATCTGGCGATGGGCTATGGCCGTTCGGTCAGCCGCTTCACCGAACGCAAGCGCGTCGTGCCCGACGAAAACCTCGGGCCGCTGGTGGCCAGCGACATGACCCGCTGCATCCACTGCACCCGCTGCGTGCGCGTCACCACCGAAATCACCGGCACCTACGAACTGGGCGGCATGGACCGTGGCGACCGGATGGAGATCGGCACCTATATCGGGCGTGCGATCGAGAGCGAACTGTCGGGCAACGTCATCGATGTGTGCCCGGTCGGCGCGCTGACCAACAAGCCCTTCCGTTTCCGAGCCCGCCCGTGGGAGCTGATCGCGCGTGAATCCATCGGCGTGCACGATGCGCTGGGCTCGAACCTCTGGCTGCATCTGCGCCGGGGTGAAGTGCTGCGCACGGTGCCGCGCGACAACGAGGCGATCAACGAGAACTGGCTGTCCGACCGCGACCGCTACAGCCATGCCGGGCTGGCGGCGGCCGACCGCCTGCAGGTGCCGATGGTGCGCCATGGCGACGACTGGCAGGAAGCCAGCTGGGAACAGGCCCTGGCGCGCGCCGCCGAGCTGATCGGTGCGCAGTCCGGCGATGGTCTGGGCGTGCTGGTGCATCCGTCCACCTCGAACGAGGAGGGCGCGCTGCTGGCGGCATTGGCGGCCGGTGCCGGCAGTGCCAGCATCGACCACCGCATCGCGCAGTCCGATCTGGCCGATGCGCCGGTCGCGCTGCCGTTCCAGATGCCGCTGGCCGATATCGAAAATGCCGATGTCATCGTGCTGGTCGGCTGCAATCCGCGCCACGAGGCGCCGATGCTGGGTCACCGTATCCGCAAGGCGCAGCGTACCAGTGGCGCCAAGGTGGTGGCGATCAACCCGCTCGACTTCGATTTCCATTTCGCCTGCGAACAGCGCCATATCCTGGCGCCGTCGGCGCTGCCGGATGCGCTGCTTGGCGTGGCGGCGGCGGCCGGCGCCAGCCTGCCGGCGGAAGCGGCATCCACGCCGATTTCCGCTGCCGATGCCAAGGCCATTGCCGAACTGCTCGCTGGTGCCGCGCGCGGTGTCGTGATCCTGGGCGAAGCGGCGGCCATGCATCCGCAGGCGTCCTGGCTGCGCGCCGCGGCCACGGCGTTGACCGAACGTACCGGCACCGCCCTGAACCAGCTTCCGATCGGCGCCAACGCCGTGGGTCTGGCGCGCGTTGGCGTGCTGCCCGGCGCACGCGATGCGGCAGCGATGCTGGCCGGTCAGTCCTGCAATGCCTATGTGCTGTACGGGATCGAACCCGAACACGATTTCGCCGATACCGCCACCGCGCTGCGCGCCCTGTCGCAGGCCAAGGTGGTGGCGTTCACCGCGTTCGCCGACGAAACCACGCGCAAGCTGGCGCAGGTGATGCTGCCGATCGGTCTGGCGCCGGAAATCGACGGCAGCTGGACCAATGTCGATGGTGTCACGCAAACCTGTGCGGCGGCCGCGAAGCTGCCGGGCCAGGCCCGTGCCGGCTGGCGCGTGCTGCGTGCGCTGGGTGGCCAGATGAAGCTGGATGGATTTGATTTCGTCGAGCTGGCGCAATGGCGCGAGCGCATGACGGTGCAGGATGTGGCCGCCGGCAAGGGTCTGGTGCAGCGCCCGGAAAAGACCGCTGCCGGCCTGGAAGCGGTCAGCACCCGCGCGATCTACGGCAGCGATGCATTGCTGCGCCGCTCGGCGCCGCTGCAGGCGCATCCACTGAGCCGCGGTGCGCGCATCGTGCTGAATCCGGAGGATGCACAGGCGCTGGGTCTGGAAGATGGCGCCATCGCACGGGTGGATGACGGGCGCGGCAAGGCCGGCCTGCCGCTGGAGACCAGCGTCCGCGTTCCGCGCGGCGCGGCATGGATCGAAAAAGGCTACGCCGCCACCGCCCCGATTGCGGGTAGCGGCGCATCGCTGACGGTGACGAGGGCCTGAGCGTGTTCGAACTTCTGAGCCAACCCATCGGCCTGCTGCGCGAGTTCTTCCTGAACTTCGGCACCATCGGCCTGCTGTTGTGGACACTGATCAAGATCCTTGCGGTGGCCGTGCCGCTGATCATCTGCGTGGCGTTCTACACCCTGTTCGAGCGCAAGATCATCGGCTGGATGCATGTGCGCCACGGGCCGACGAATATCGGCGGCATCTTCGGCATCGGCGTGATCCAGCCGTTCGCCGACGTGTTCAAGTTGCTGTTCAAGGAAGTGGTCACGCCGACCAATGCCAACACTTTCCTGTACCGGCTGGCACCGATCCTGACGCTGGCGCCGGCCTTCGCGGCCTGGGCCGTGGTGCCGTTCGAGGATGCGATGGCGCTGTCCAACGCCAATGCCGGCCTGTTGTACCTGCTGGCGATGACCTCGATGGGCGTGTACGGCGTGATCATCGCCGGCTGGGCCTCGAACTCGAAGTACGCCTTCCTCGGCGCGATGCGCTCGGCCGCGCAGGTGGTCAGCTACGAGATCGCGATGGGCTTTGCCCTGGTCGGCGTGCTGGTCTGCGCCGGCAGCATGAACATCACCGAGATCGTGCGCGCCCAGCAGGGCAGTGCCGGCCTGTTCGACTGGTTCTGGCTGCCGCTGCTGCCGCTGTTCCTGATCTACGTGATTTCCGGTGTGGCGGAAACCAACCGCGCGCCGTTCGACGTGGCCGAAGGCGAGTCGGAGATCGTCGCCGGCTTCCACGTGGAATATTCCGGTTCGGCGTTCGCGATCTTCTTCCTGGCCGAATACGCCAACATGATCCTGATCAGCTTCCTGACCGCGATCCTGTTCATGGGTGGCTGGCTGTCACCGTTCCCGGTCTCGTGGGGCGTGCTGGGTGAGCCGGGTATCTGGTGGCTGCTGCTGAAGGCGCTGTTCTTCGCATTCTGCTTCGTCTGGTTCCGCGCCACGTTCCCGCGCTACCGCTACGACCAGATCATGCGTCTGGGCTGGAAGATCTTCATCCCCATCACGATCGTCTGGATTCTCGTGGCCGCGTGGATGGTCCATCTGGGCTGGGTCAAGGCTGGAGTCTGAGGCATCTCATGAACCGCATCGTTTTCTATCTCAAGAGTCTGCTGCTGATCGAGCTGTTCCAGGGCTTGTGGCTGACGACCAAGTATTTCTTCCGGCCCAAGTACACGATGAACTATCCGGCCGAGAAAATCCCGCAGTCGCCGCGCTTCCGCGGTCTGCATGCGCTGCGCCGCTATCCGAACGGCGAAGAGCGCTGCATCGCGTGCAAGCTGTGCGAGGCGGTGTGCCCGGCGCTGGCGATCACCATCGATTCGGCCCCGCGCGAGGACGGCACGCGCCGCACCACGCGCTACGACATCGACCTGTTCAAGTGCATCTTCTGCGGTTTCTGCGAAGAGAGCTGTCCGGTGGATTCGATCGTGGAAACCCATATCCACGAGTACCACTTCGAGCAGCGCGGCGAGAACGTCGTCACCAAGTCTCAGTTGCTCGCCATCGGCGACCGGCTGGAACCTGAAATCGCCCAGCGCAAGGCGCTGGATGCGGCTTACCGGTGAGGACCAAGACATGACCGTTCAACTGGCTGCCTTCTATGCCTTTTCCATCATCACCGCGCTGGCTGCATTGGCGGTGATCAGCGTGCGCAACCCGGTTTATGCGGTGTTGAGTCTGGTGCTGACCTTCTTCTCCACCGCCTGCCTGTGGCTGCTGCTGGATGCCGAGTTTCTCGCGATCGCACTGGTGCTGGTGTACGTGGGAGCGGTGATGGTGCTGTTCCTGTTCGTGGTGATGATGCTCGACGTCAACGTCGATCCGTTGCGCGAGGGTTTCGCCCGCAATCTGCCGGTGGCGATCGTGGTGGCGGTGATCATGGCGCTGGAAATGATCGCGCTGATCGGCGTCAAGCGTTTTGGGCAACTGGTGGATTCGCCCGATCCAGCGCTGGCGGCCGGCATGCCGAATCTGGAATGGATCGGCCGTTCGATGTTCACCGATCACCTGCTGCCGTTCGAGGTGGCCGCGGTGCTGCTGACCGTGGCGATCATCGCCGCGATTGCGCTGACCCTGCGCCGCCGCGCCGGTACCAAGCACCAGAACGTTGGCCACCAGGTGCAGGTGCGCAAGGCCGACCGCCTGCGCATGGTCAAGATGGATCCCGTTGTGAAGGAGCGCACCCCATGATTTCGCTCGGTCATTACCTGGCGCTCGGCGCGGTGCTGTTCTCGATCAGCGTCGCGGGCATCTTCATCAACCGCAAGAACGTCATCGTGCTGCTGCTGTGCATCGAGCTGATGCTGCTGGCGGTGAACGTCAATTTCGTGGCGTTCTCGCGCTTCCTCGGCAACGTGGATGGGCAGGTCTTCGTGTTCTTCATCCTCACCGTGGCCGCTGCGGAAACCGCCATCGGCCTGGCGATCCTGGTGGTGCTGTTCCGCAACCGCGGCAGTATCGGCGTGGATCAGATCGATTCGATGAAGGGCTGACCAGAATGAGCTGTTGCACCGATTCCCGCTGTGCGGCGAGGGGAACCAATCCGTGATTACCCAGAACACCCTCCTGACCATCGCGCTGGCACCTCTGGTGGGCGCCATCGTCACCGGTTTCTTCGGTGGCCGGCTCGGCCGCCAGGCTTCGCACTGGATCACGATCCTGGGCGTGGCGCTGTCCTGCGCGTTGTCGATCAAGGTGCTGCATGCACTGGTCGCCGGCGGTGCCGCGCCGTACAACGCCAATGTCTACACCCTGTTCGACGTGGCCGGCTATTCGGCCCATGTCGGCTTCATGGTCGACAAGCTGAGCGCGATGATGATGGTGGTGGTGACCTTCGTGTCGCTGCTGGTGCACGTCTACACCATCGGCTACATGAAGGAAGACCCGGGCTACACCCGCTTCTTCAGCTACATCTCGCTGTTCACCTTCTCGATGCTGATGCTGGTGATGAGCAACAACTTCCTGCAGCTGTTCTTCGGCTGGGAAGCGGTGGGCCTGGTGTCGTACCTGCTGATCGGTTTCTGGTTCAAGAAGCCGAGCGCGGTGTTCGCCAACATGAAGGCTTTCGTCGTGAACCGGGTTGGCGATTTCGGTTTCCTAGTCGGCATCGCGGCGGTGGTGTTCTGGTTCGGCACGCTGGACTACGCGCAGGTGTTCACCAGCGTAGGCACGATCGAGGGCCGCAGCTTCACGCCGTGGGGTGATACGCAGTGGTCGATCGCCACCTTCATCGCGATCTGCCTGTTCATCGGTGCGATGGGCAAGTCGGCGCAGGTGCCGCTGCATGTGTGGCTACCCGATTCGATGGAAGGCCCGACCCCCATTTCGGCGCTGATCCACGCCGCCACGATGGTGACCGCCGGCATCTTCATGGTCGCGCGCATGTCGCCGATCTACGAGCTGTCGGAAACCGCACTGGCCTTCGTGCTGTTCATCGGTGCCACCACGGCGCTGTTCACCGGCCTGATTGGCATCGTGCAGAACGACATCAAGCGCGTTGTGGCCTATTCCACGCTGAGCCAGCTGGGCTACATGACCGTGGCGCTGGGCGTGTCGGCGTATTCGGCGGCGGTGTTCCATCTGATGACGCATGCCTTCTTCAAGGCGCTGCTGTTCCTGGGGGCTGGCTCGGTCATCATTGCGATGCACCACGAGCAGGACATGCGCCGCATGGGTGGCCTGCGCAAGTACATGCCGATCACCTTCATCACCATGGTCATCGGTACGCTGGCGCTGGTCGGTACGCCGTTCTTCTCCGGCTACTTCTCCAAGGACTCGATCATCCTGGCGGCGCAGGTCGCGGCCGGGCAGGGTGGCTGGGTCCAGACCTATGGCTACTGGGCGGTGCTGCTGGGCGTGTTCGTCACCAGTTTCTACAGCTTCCGCCTGCTGTACCTGACCTTCTACGGTGAAGAACGCTTCCGCCATGCGGTCGAGGCGCCGGCCGGACACGAGGTGCACGATGAGCATCATGGCCAGGTGCACGAGCCGCACGAGTCGCCGTGGGTGGTGACGCTGCCGCTGGTGCTGCTGGCGATTCCGTCGATCCTGATCGGTTTCTTCACCGTCGGCCCGATGCTGTTCGGCGATTTCTTCGCCGGTGCGATCTCGGTGTTGCCGGCGCATGACACGCTGGCCGCTGTTGCCAGTGCGGTCTGGCACGACGAAAACGGCTGGGTGTCGGCCGCGATCGGTTTCGGCCTGCACTTCTGGGCCTCGCCGGTGTTCTGGCTGGCGTTCGCCGGCTTCGCGCTGGCCACATACATCTATCTGTTCAACCCCGGTCTGGCGGACAAGGCGCGCCAGACGCTGGCGCTGCCGGTGCGGGTGCTGGAGAACAAGTACGGTTTCGATGATCTGTGGATCAAGGGCTTTGCCGGCGGCAGCGTGGCGCTGGGCCGGGCGCTGTGGAAGCGCATCGATGCCGGCCTGATCGACGGGGTTATCGTCAACGGTTCGGCGGCGCTGGTGGATCGCGTCGCCGGCATCGCGCGGACCGCGCAGACCGGGCGCGTCTACCACTACGCGTTCGTGATGATCGTCGGACTGATCCTGCTGCTGGGCGCGCTGCTGCTGGCGCTGCGCTGACAAGAACTCCAAGGACATAACGCACCATGTTGCCCCAAGGTTATCTTCTGAGCGTGTTGATCTGGCTGCCGATTTTCGGTGGCGCAGCCACGCTGCTGTTGTCCCGCAAGCCGGAGGCGGCGCGCTGGTTCGCGCTGGCCGTGGCGGTGGCTACTTTGCTGATCGGCATGCCGCTCTATACCGCGTTCGACATGGCCTCGCCGGCGATGCAGTTCGTGCAGGATCTGGCCTGGATTCCAGCTTTCGGCATCCGCTATCACCTGGGTGTGGACGGTATTTCGGTCGCGCTGATCCTGTTGACCGCGTTCACCACGATCCTGGTGATCATCGGCGCCTGGCGCGCGGTGCCGGATCGCTTCCCGCAGTACCTGGCGGCGTTCCTTATTCTTGAAGGCCTGATGATCGGCGTGTTCGCGGCGCTGGACACGATCCTGTTCTACGTGTTCTTCGAAGGCATGCTGATTCCGATGTTCATCATCATCGGTGTCTGGGGCGGCCCGCGCCGCGTCTATGCGGCACTCAAGTTCTTCCTGTACACCTTCCTGGGTTCGATCTTCCTGCTGATCGGCCTGATCTACCTGTACATCAAGGGCGGCAGCTTCCAGTTCGCCGACCTGTACGCGCTGCCGTTGGGCGGCACCGAGCAGATGTGGCTGTTCTTCGCGTTCCTGATCGCATTCGCGGTCAAGGTGCCGATGTTCCCGGTACACACCTGGTTGCCGGATGCGCACGTCGAGGCGCCGACCGGCGGCTCGGTGATCCTGGCGGCGATCATGCTGAAGATCGGCGGTTATGGCTTCCTGCGCTTCTCGCTTCCGATCCTGCCCGATGCCAGCGCCGAATGGGCCTGGCTGGTGATCGGCCTGTCACTGGTGGCGATCGTCGTGGTCGGTCTGGTGGCGCTGGTGCAGCAGGACATGAAGAAGCTGGTGGCGTATTCGTCGATCGCGCACATGGGCTTCGTCACGCTCGGTACCTTCGTGGCGCTGGCGCTGGTGCGCGAGGCCGACAACGGCGCTGCCGCGCAGCTCGGCCTGCAGGGCGCGATGGTGCAGATGATCAGCCACGGTTTCATTTCCGGTGCGATGTTCTCCTGCGTCGGGGTGCTGTACGACCGCATGCACACACGCATGATCAAGGACTACGGCGGCGCGATGACGATGATGCCGTGGTTCGGTTTCTTCATGATCTTCTTCGCGATGGCCAACTCCGGCCTGCCGGGCACTTCCGGTTTTGTCGGTGAATTCATGGTCATCGTCTCGGCCTTCCAGAACAACGTCTGGATCGCGGTGGCGGCGGCCAGCACGCTGATCATCGGCGCCGGCTATTCGCTGTGGCTGGTGAAGCGGGTGATGTTCGGGCCGGTGGCCAATCCGAACGTGGCCGCGCTGACCGACATCAACCGGCGCGAAGGTTTCGTGCTGGGCGCGTTCGCCGCGGCGGTGCTGCTGCTGGGTGTGTATCCCAAGCCACTGACCGATCTGATGCAGTCCTCCATCGCACAACTGGCGGTGCAGATCGCCACCTCGAAGCTGTAAGGAAAGGTTGATGATGATTACTTCCGCCGACTTCCTGCCGCTGCTTCCGGAAATCTTCCTGCTCAGCGCCACCTGTGCGCTGCTGCTGACGGACCTGTTCATCAGTCCGTCGCGTCGCGGTCTGGTGCATTTCCTGGCGCTGGCAATCCTGGCCGTGACCGCGATCCTGACGCTGCGCGGCGTGCCCGGTGTGGACCTGCCCGTGCGCGTGCTCTCCGGCAGCTTCCAGCGCGATGGCGCCGGTGACCTGCTGAAGCTTTTCGCCTATCTGGCCACGGCGTTGACCTTTGTCTATGCGCGCCCGTATCTGAAGGATCGCGGCCTGTTCAAGGGCGAGTTCTATCTGCTGGTGCTGTTTGCCTTGCTGGGCATGATGCTGATGATGTCGGCCGGTACCCTGATCGTGGCGTATCTGGGGCTGGAACTGCTGGCGCTGTCGTCCTATGCGCTGGTCGCGCTGGATCGCGACAACCGCCGCGCCACTGAGGCCGCAGTCAAGTATTTCGTGCTCGGTGCGCTGGCCTCGGGCATGCTGCTGTACGGCCTTTCGATGCTGTACGGCGCCACCGGCACGGTCGATATCGCACGCCTGTACGAAGCTGCATCCGCGCTGCAGGGCGAGGATCGGACCTTGCTGCTGTTCGGCGTAGTGTTCGTGGTGGTCGGCATTGGCTTCAAGTTCGGTGCTGCGCCGTTCCACATGTGGCTGCCGGATGTTTACCAGGGCGCCCCGACCGCGATGACGCTGTTCATCGGCTCGGCCCCGAAGCTGGCCGCGCTGGGCCTGGCCTACCGCCTGTTCGACAACGCCGTCGGCGGCATCGACATGAACTGGCAGGTGACGCTGGCCTGGCTGGCGGCACTATCGCTGGTGCTCGGCAACCTGATCGCGATCATGCAGACCAACCTGAAGCGCATGCTGGCCTACTCCACGGTGTCGCATGTCGGCTTCCTGTTCCTGGGTCTGGCCAACGGCACGCCGGAAGGCTATGCCGCCGCCGCGCTGTATGCGATCTGCTACGCGCTGATGGCGACCGGCTCGTTCGCCGCGATCATCCTGCTGGCACGGCAGGGCTTCGAAGCCGAGGAAATCTCGGATTATCGGGGTCTGTTCCGTACCCATCCGTGGTTCGCGCTGATGATCCTGCTGCTGATGTTCTCGCTCGCCGGCGTGCCGCCGCTGTTCGGCTTCTGGGCCAAGCTGGCGGTGATCAGCGCCGCAATCGATGCCGGCCTGCTGTGGTTGGCGATCCTGGCGCTGGTGTTCGCGGTGATCGGCGCGTTCTACTACCTGCGCGTGGTCAAGGTGATGTTCTTCGACCCGCCGTCCGATGATGTGCGGATCGAGCCGCAGGCCGATGTGCAGCTGCGTTGGGTGTTCTCGGCCAATGCGCTGGCGATGCTGGTGCTGGGGCTGTTCTGGAGCCCGCTGATGGAGATGTGCCTGCGCGCCTTTGGCGCCGCCTGATACGGCTCACGGCCCGGCTTCACCCGGTTGCTGTCACACATCCTGATCCGAAGGCCGGCATTCGCCGGCCTTCGGCGTTTTCGGTCGTGTGAGATCCATGTCCTGGTCGAAAATCAGGATGGACAGGCTCTGTGAAAGGACCTGCGGCGCGGCCTTGGGCGTGATGGGTGCTCTCAGAGTAGGTCGGCTCAAGCGCCGCAGGTGCGGAGCCGACAGCGGCTCGGGGTTGTCAGGATGAATTGTCGGCTCCACCGCTTCGCGGCTTGAGCCGACCTGCGGTGCACGGCAGCGCCATGCAGCAACCATCCGGGCCTCAACCGGGCAGCAGCCGCCCGACCAGCTCGATCACTTCATTGGACAGCGCCGCGCTTGCGGCGATCGTGCCGCAACCCAAGACCCACGCCACCAGCAACAATACCCCGTCACGTTCGATCAGCGCGATCGCGTAGAGCAGCAGCAACAGCGCGAACGGGTAGTTGGTTAACGGGATCGGCAGCGACAGCAGGATGCCCAGCGCGATCAGTTGCAGACCGGAGAACATGTGCGCAGCCACATGCTGCGTCAGCGCGGTCATGCGTGGCCGGCAGAGTCGTTCCAGACGCCCGAGAAAACGTTGCATGCGTTGCGCGAAGCGGCCGAGCGTGGTGCGCAGGATCTTTTGCTGGCGCGCTCTGCGTGGCAGCCACGGCGCTTGCAGGGTCAGCAGCATCTGGATGCCGATCACGCTGACCAGCGGACCGGATACCGCGCCGGCACCGATGGGCAGTGGCAGGAAGGCCGGCAGCAGCACCAGCATCAGCAGCACACCGTAGGCGCGGCTGCGGAAGCGCGACAGGATTTCGTCCAGCGTGATGCTGTCGCCGCTGCCGGATTGCGCCAGCATCGCCAGCATCGTGCTGCAGCGCAACGGCATGTCGGCGTCGGGCGGTGGCAGCGTTGGCGAGGCCGGGCTCACGCCCTCGTCACGCCGTGGAGGTTGGGCAGCATGGGTTTCACCGCATCAATCCAGGTTCAGATCCGGCGTATCGGGTTGCCGTTGCACCAGCAGCTGGTCGATCCGGGCGCCGTCCAGATCGACCACTTCAAAGCGCCAGCCGGAATGTTCGAACCACTCGCCCGGCGCCGGAATACGGCCGAAATGCGCCACCACCATGCCGGCGGCGGTGTTGTAGTCGTGCTCGTCCTCGTTCGGCATTTTCGCCAGATCCAGCAGTTCGCGCAGGTCTTCGCTGGAGAGGCTGGCATCGACCAGATAGCTCCCATCGCTGCGCTGCACCACCACGGCGTTCTCGCTGGCATCGATTTCCTGCTGCTGCATCTGGCCCAGCACCGCGCTGATCAGGTCGTTGAGCGTGACCAGGCCTTGAAGATCGCCGTATTCGTCGACCACCAGCGCCATGTGTGCGCTTTCGTCGCGGAAGATTTCCAGCAGCGTCAGGGCGCGGGTGGATTCGGTCACGAACAGCGGTTCGGCCAGATCATCGAGCAGGCTGTCGATATCGTCCGGGCGAGTCAGCAGGCGCACCAGTGATTTGGTTTCCATGATGCCGACCACATCGCTGTCCGAGCCGCGATAGACCGGATAGCGCGAGTAGGGATGCTCACGCAGCACCTGGATGTTCTCTTCGTGGCTGGCTTCCAGATCCAGCCAGGCGATGCGGGTGCGGGGCGTCATCAGGTTTTCGGCGGTGCGGTCGCCCAGGCGCATGACCCGGTTCATCATGTTGCGCTCGTCGGCGTCGATCAGGCCCTGCTCGTGGCCTTCGGCCAGCAGCATGCGGATCTCTTCTTCGGAGACCTGCGAGGCAGCGGTGTCTTTCAACCGCAGCAGACGCAGCAGGATGCTGACGCTGTGCGAGAGCAACCAGACGAAGGGTGCAGCCACGCGCGACATCGCCTGCATCGGCAGCGCGACATTGCTGGCGATGCGCTCGGATGCCAGCAGCGCGATGCGCTTGGGCAGTAACTCGCCGAACACGATGGTGAAAAAGGTGATCAGGCTGACGCTGACGGCCAGCCCGATGCCATGCGCCAGATCCGGGCCGATGCCCAGCGCGCCAAGGCCGGCCGCGATACGCGCACCAAATGCGGCACCGCCGAACATGCCGGTCAGGATGCCGACCAGGGTGATGCCGACCTGGACGGTGGAAAGGAAGCGCTCGGGCTGTTCGGCCAGTTCCAGCGCGGCGCGGGCACGACGGCTGCGGCTGGCCATCTGGCGCAGTCGCGGGCGGCGCGAGGTGACCACGGACATCTCCGACAGCGCGAAGAAACCATTGGCCAGGATTAGCAGGGCAACGACGACAAGTTCGAGTGTCATGGGTCGCCGGCACAGGGCCGACACGGGGTTCCTTGCAATGGTGGCGTGCCGGGATGGCGGCAAATGCGATCAAACTATGCCACAAGCGACGTGGAAACCGCGCCCGGCACTGTCTCGAAATTGTCTTTGCGCGGTAAACTTGGCGTCATATGGCGCCACCGCGCCCGGCGCCTCCCGAAACATCGGGTTGCCGCCGCATGTATTCCCCTTCAAGAGCGACGACCGATGTTTTCCCTGCAAACCATTTTCGGCAAGGGCGACCGCTTCTATGCCCTGCTCGAATCCGCCGCGATGGCGGCGAGCCAGAGCGCCGAAGCGCTGCAGCACCTGGTCAAGGACCACGGGACCGAGGCCACGCTGACCGAGTTCAAGATCGCGCGTCAGCGCGAGAAGGAAGTCTCCGAGCAGATCAGCCAGGCGCTGGTGGACACCTTCGTCACGCCGCTGGAGCGCGAGGACATCGAAGCTCTGGGCAATGCCATCTATCGCATCCCCAAGACCATCGAAAAGTTCGCCGACCGCTACGCGCTGGCTAGCGAGAAGCTGGAGAACATCGACTTCGGGCCACGCGCGGCCATGCTGCAGCAGGCCGCTGAGTTGGTGGTGGAAATGGTGCGGCTGCTGCCAAAGATGCGGATGGAGCCGATGAAACGCCTCTACGACCGCCTGCGCAATGTCGAGGCCGAGGCCGACCGGCTGATGCTGGAAACCTACCGCGAGGTGTACTCCGGCCAGTACGACGGTCTGGAAGTGCTGCTGATCAAGGACTTCTTCGAACTGCTGGAAAAGGCCATCGACCGCTGCCGTACCGCGGGCGAAGTCTGCTACCAGATCGTGCTGAAGAACTCCTGAGGCGCGCCCCATGCTCACCCTGGTACTGATGGTGGTGCTGTTCGCGCTGGTGTTCGAGTACATCAACGGCTTCCACGACACCGCCAACTCGATCGCCACCGTGGTGGCGACCAAGGTGCTTTCGCCGATGCAGGCCATCGCGCTGGCGGCCAGCATGAACCTGCTGGGTGCGCTGGCCGGCACCGCGGTGGCCAAGACCATCGCCTCGGGCCTGATCGATGCACAGGTGGTCGAGGTGACCTCGCAGGTGCTCATCTGCGCGCTGTCCGGCGGCATCATCTGGAACTTGATTACCTGGTATTTCGGCCTGCCTTCGTCCAGCTCGCACGCCCTGATCGGCGGCCTGTGCGGCGCCGCGCTGGGCGCTGCCGGGACCGACTGGAACGCGATCATCTGGGTCGAATCCGCGCAGCCGTGGTGGAAGGGCGCCGGTCTGCTGTGGAAGGTGCTGGTGCCGATGATCACCTCGCCGGTGATGGGTTTCTTGATGGGCTTTGCGATGATGGGCCTGCTGTTCGCGATCATCGCCGGCATGGCCGCCAGTGGCGGGCCGTTGGCGCGGCTGGCGCGGCCGCGCTGGGTCAATTCGTTCTTCGGCAAGGCGCAGATTGCTTCGGCCGGCTACATGGGGTTTGCGCACGGCCTGAACGACGCGCAGAAGACGATGGGCATCATCGCGCTGGCGCTGGTCAGCGCCGAGGCGACCGGCACGCTCAGCGACCTGCCGGCCTGGCTGGCCTTCCTGCATCCGTCCGAAGAAGCCCTGACCGAAGGCGATATCGACACCTGGATCAAGTTCACCTGCGCCATCGTGATGGCCGCAGGCACTGCCGCTGGCGGCTGGCGCATCATCAAGACACTGGGCCACAAACTGGTCAAGCTGCACCCGATCCACGGCTTCGCGGCCGAGGCCAGTGCCGCTTCGGTGATCACGCTGGCCTCCAGCCTCGGCATCCCGGTTTCGACCACGCACAATATTTCCGCCGCGATCATGGGCGTAGGCACGGCCAAGCGCCTGAACGCGATCAAGTGGGGCGTGGTGGAGCGCATGATTTGGGCCTGGATCCTGACGATCCCGGCTGCCGGCGGCATCGCCTATCTGATGATCAACACGCTGCGTTCACTCGGCTGGGCCTGAAGACGCGTTGCCGGATCCGCTGCGCGCAGCGTGATCCGGCCCGTGCTGCAGGCATAGGTTGGGGTTCGCGTGCTTACGCCAGCCTATGCGGTGATTCGACGGCTGATTCCCGTCGGCTGGAAACGAAAAGGGCACCTTGCGGTGCCCTTTTCGTTATTGCTGATGCGCGGTATGGCGGCAATGGAGGCGCAGCTTACTCGGGCTTCGGGGTGGTTGCGGTGCTGCGCGGCAGGGTCGGGTATTCGACCTTGGGCTGGATACCGGTCAGGGTTTCCAGGAAGCGCGCGATCGAGCCGGCCTCGTCATCGGTCAGGGTGTGGCCGAGCTGGCTGGAGCCCATGATCGCCACGGCCTGTTTCAGATCCCAGACTTCGCCGCTGTGGAAGTAGGGTGCGGTCAGGGCCACGTTGCGCAACGGTGAGGCGCGGAACACGTATTCATCGGTGGCGGTGTTGGTGACCGAGAAGCGGCCCTTGTCCTCGGCCGGCAGGATGTCCGCGCCGGGGCGCTGGATCACGCCGAACGGGAAGTAGGCCTGGCCGCCCAGGTTCACGCCGGAATGGCAGGCGATGCAGGCCTTGTTGATGAACAGCGACAGGCCCTGACGCTCTTCCGCGTCGAGCGCATCATCGGAGCCCTTCAGAAACAGGTCGAAGCGCGAATCCGGTGTCACCAGCGTGGACTGGAAGGCTTCGAGCACGCGCGCCATGTTGTCGAAGGTGACCGGTGATTCTTCGCCCGGGAACGCGGTGCGGAATGCTTCGACATACTCGGGCATGCTGCGCAGCGTGATTTCCACCTGCTCGGGCGTGTTGTTCATTTCTACGCTGGCCTGCACCGGGCCCTTGGCCTGTTCCATCAGGTCATCGGCGCGGCCGTCCCAGAATTGCGCGGCGTTGAACACGGCGTTGAACACCGTGGGCGAGTTGCGCGGACCCTTCTGCCAGCCGTGGCCGATCGACACCGGCACGTTGTCGGCGCCGCCGGTGCCGATGCTGTGGCAGGTGTTGCAGCTGATGATGTGGCTGCGCGACAGGCGGGGTTCGAAGAACAGCATGCGGCCCAGCTCGATCTTTTCCGGCGTGATCTTTTCGCCTCGGATTTCCGTGGGCGGGTCGGGAATCGGCTGGAAGATGGCGCTGGCCATCGAACGCAGCTCGGCGGCAGCAGGGGCGCTGGTGTTTTCCTTGGCGATGGCCAACGCACTGACCGTGGTGGCCAGTGCGGCGGCAAGGGCCAGGGTAATCGGGCGGAAATGTTTCATGGTGGGCTCCTTGGCTGGCGGGGGGGTGATGTCGGATTCCTGTGACCATGACATCGCAGAAGCGCGTTGCCGGTGTTGACTGCGATCAATCGCGGCTGGCCGCGCGCACCGCTCTTCAGCGCCGGGCGTGCTTCAGTTGCCCAGCTTTTGTTCCAGCGCCGCCAGTGCCAGCGGCGTACCGGCATCGGTCCAGTGCCCGCGGTGATGCCGGCCACCGATGCGGTCGCGATGCATGGCATGACGCAGCAGTGGCGCCAGCCGGAATGCGGGCGGATGGCCGTGGATGTCGTCGCGGGAAAATGCCGCGCGCCAGCCCGCGAACAGGGCGGGGTCGATCAGCGCGATGCCCGAGTAGGTCAGGCGCGGGCCGTCGCCATCGGGTGTCAGCCGGCCGGCGTCATCCAGATGGAAGTCGCCGGCGCTGCCTGCCGGGGGATCGACCATCACCAGCTGCGCAAGATCGGCCGAAGGAAGCGCCAGGTCGGCGAAGTCGACGTCGGCGTGGATATCCCCATTCACCACAAGGAACGGGGCATCGCCGAGCAGCGGCAGCGCGTTCAACAGGCCGCCACCGGTTTCCAGCGCACTGCTGCCTTCGTACGAATACGTGATCGACACGCCGAAATCCGCGCCATCGCCCAACATCGCGGGAAACTGCTCCGCCAGCCAGGCGGTGTTGATCACCAGTTCGCGCACGCCGGCGGCCGCGAGCGCTTCGATGTGGTGCACGATCAGCGGCTTGCCAGCGACCGGCAGGAGGGGTTTGGGGCAGGTGTCGGTCAGCGGGCGCAGTCGCTGGCCGCGCCCGGCGGCCAGGATGATGGCCTTCATGCCGGCAGCGCCATGGCCGGCACCCGGGGCAGCACATGGCGTTGAAGCAGTGCCTGCAACGGCGCCAGTTCTGGATAAATGGGCATTACCTGCATCAGATAGGTGATGAAGCGCGCTGCGTCGGCGACGTAGCGCGATTTGCCGTCGCGGTGGTGCAGGCGGGCGAAGATGCCCAGCACCTTCAGATGCCGCTGCACGCCGATCAGGTCGAAATCGCGCCGGAAATGTGCGGCGTCAGGCAGCGGAAGGCCGGCAGCGGCTGCGGCTTCCAGATAGGCGCTGATCCAGGCGTCGACCTGTGCTGCCGGCCAGCTGGTGAAGGCATCCTTGACCATGCACAGCACGTCATAGGCCATCGGCCCGCTCACCGCGTCCTGGAAATCCAGCACTGCCACACCATCGGGCAACGGCATCAGATTGCGTGGCATGAAATCGCGGTGCACCAGGATCTGCGGCTGGCCGAGGAAGGCATCCACGAGAACATCGGCCAGCTGCGCCATTTCGGCCTGCTCCGTGGCATCCAGTTCGACACCCAGATGACGGCGCAGGAACCATTCTTCGAACAGTCCGAACTCGCGCCGCACCAGCGCCGCGTCGTAGCGCGGCAGCCAGTCCGGCGGGGGGATGCGCTGGATGCGCAGCAGCTGTTCGAGCGCCTGTGCGAACCAGTGTGCGGCGTTGTCGCGGTCGAGTGTTTGCAGCAGTGTCGGACCGCCGAGGTCTTCCAGCAGTAGCAGGCCGGATGTGACATCGCGCGCCAGGATCTGCGGAACCCGCACGCCGCCGTCATCCAGCAGCTGGTGCAGGCGCAGCCAGGGACGTACGTCCTCCAGCTCGGGTGGGGAATCCATGACGATGGCGCTGTGTCCATGGCCGTCGCCACTGCGCCAGTAGCTGCGAAAGCCAGCATCGGACGAGGCCGCGGACGGTGCCGTGGCAGTGGTGCCCAGGTGCTCGCGGACGAAGGCCATGCGCAACGCGGCGCGCTGGGTCGAAGCATCGTTGTCAGGCGTCATCCGAGCAGCTCCCGCACATGTTCCACGCAGCTGTCACGCAAGGCCGCGATGTCGTAGCCGCCTTCCAGCACCGACACCACGCGGCCGTGGGCGTGACGTGTGGCGATCTGCAGCAGTTGCCGCGTGATCCACGCGAAGTCTTCGGTATCCAGGCACATATCGGCCAGCGGATCGGCGCGGTGTGCGTCGAAGCCGGCCGAAATCAGCAGCAGTTGCGGGCGGAAATCCTCCAGCTCCGGCAGCAGTTTCGTGTACCAGGCGGTGCGGAAGGCTTCCGAGCCCGAACCCTTGGGCAGCGGCAGGTTGTGGATATTGCCGGCGCCGCGCTCCCACGCCAGGCCGCTGTACGGATAGATGCCGCGCTCGTGCGTGGACAGGTACATCACGGCCGGGTCGTCCTCGAAACACGCTTGGGTGCCGTTGCCGTGGTGCACATCGAAATCCACGATCGCCACGCGTTCCAGAAAGTGCCGTTCGATCGCATAGCGCGCCGCCACCGCAGTGGCGTTGAACAGGCAGAAGCCCATCGCCGCATCCGGCGAAGCATGGTGGCCGGGCGGGCGGACCGCGCAGAAGGCGCGTTCGCATTCGCGCATCATCACCGCGTCCACCGCGGCGCAGGCGGCACCGACCGCACGCAACGCGGCCTCGGCGGAGAATTCGTTCATCGCAGTGTCCTGGTCCAGCGTGCGGCGACCCTGCACCGGCGTGTCCAGGATGTTTTCGATATGCGCCTGGGTGTGCACCAGGCGCAGTTGCGCGCGGGTGGCGGCCGGTGCATTGCACCATTCCACGCCACGCAGGCCGGCACCGCGCAGACCCTCGATCACCGCCGCCAGCCGCATCGGCGACTCGGGGTGGTGCTCGCCGTTCTCGTGCTTGAGGCAGACCTCGTGGGTGTAGATGCGCAGGGTTTCAAGCGACTGGTGGATGGCCGTTACCTCTCACGCAGTGCTGGCTGCCAGAGCACTTCCTGCCCATCATCGGCCCGGCTCAGCAGCCGCGCCAGCACGAACAGCAGATCGGACAGGCGGTTGACGAAAGCCAGCGCCTGCGGCCGCACCGCCGCCTCACGCGACAGCGCTACCAGCAGGCACTCGGCACGCCGGCAGGTGGTGCGCGCCAGATGGCAATGCGCGGCAGCCGGATTGCCGCCGGGCAGGATGAACTCCTTCAGCGGCGGTAGCGTGGCGTTGTGCTGGTCCAGACGTTCTTCCAGCCAGGTGATGTCGGCGTCCACGATTGCGGCATGACCCGGTATGCACATCTCCGCGCCCAGATCGAACAGCATGTGCTGCACCGCGACCAGTTCCTGCCGCACGGCGTCGGGCAGGCTATGGGTCAGCAGCAGGCCGAGCCAGGCGTTGGTTTCATCCAGCGCGCCCAGCAGACGGATGCGGGCGCTGTCCTTGGGCACGCGCTGCCCATCGCCCAGGCCGGTGCTGCCGGCATCGCCGGTGCGGGTGTAGATCTTCGACAGACGATGGCCCATGGAATGGCTCCGGAAAAGGTCAGTGGACGCTGCCGATGCGATCCGCCTGCGGCCGCGCGAGCCCGACGGCCAGCGCCGCGGCGTGCAGCAGTGCCGCGATGCCGACGTACATCGTCGTGACCTTCAGGAAGGGCAGGTACCAGTGCCCGAAATTGGCCAGCCATCCGTCCATGCTGGGCGCCGCGACAACATCGCTGAGCCAGTAGAAGCTGGCGTTGGAGATCAGGAAGCACAGGCTGACGGACAGCGGCAGGATGACCGCCAACGCAGCCAGCGTCTTCCAGCGCAGCCCGGCATCGTGTCGCGCCAGCCAGACGCCGCCCAGCCACAGCGCCGCATAGGCCGGCAACAGGCACCAGTAGGCCGGCGACATGCAGTAGTGGCTCCACAGCGTGATGCCGCTGCGCTGGATCACATACCAGTCCACCGCCACCGCGACTGCGATCAGTAGCGGGAACGCCCAGCGCCAATGCGCCCGCAGGTAGAAGCCGGCGACGAAGAACACCGCCCACGAGGCATCGGTGATCGCCGCGAAATGGTGCGCGCGGGTGAGGATCATCACCAGCACCAAAGTGGAAAGGATGGCGATCTGGTGGCGGAACGGAGCGGGCATGGCGGTCCACATGGGTGGCGGGGTAAGGACTTCATTGTAGGCCCGTGACTGCGGGTCGGGCACCTGCTGACAAAACTTGTCACTTACTCATAAAAAATGTGAATGATTTTTCTTTATTTCCAATAACTTGCAACAATTGTTGTCTTTCTTTCCCAGATCCTGGGCGATACAATATGGAGATGCAGTTCACGCTTTTTGCGTGCGCCGCCTCCCGCTTATCGCTACAGGGTCTCCCATGTCTTACTTCACTGTTTCCACCGCACTGGTGGAATCGCCGCGCTGCGCCACCGGCTGGTCAAGTCGTATCGCTCTGATCTTCCTGGTGACACTTGCGTTGCTCGGTCTGCCAGCAATTGCTTCCGCCCAGGTGATGTGCGGTATTCCCGGCAATGATGGGAATGGCAACGTCGGCGGTGTCGTCAACACCTATTACGCGGGTTCGGACACGCTGCCGGCCGGCGCCACCCAACTGACCCTGGGCGCGCGCAACACCGGCAGTGCCGCCGGCAACATCCAGGCCGGCGACCTGCTGCTGGTGATCCAGATGCAGGATGGCCAGATCAACTCTGCCAACAATGCCAACTACGGCAGCGGCACGGGCACCGGCTCGGGCACGACAACAATGGATAACGCCGGCCGGCACGAGTTCGTGCGCGCCAGCAATGGCGGCGCCGCCGGTGCCACCATCAGCTTCCAGCCGGCACTCACCTACACCTACACCCAGGCCAATGCCACCACCTCGCGCGGGCGCCGCAGCTACCAGGTGATCCGGGTGCCGCAGTACAGCTCGGTAACCATGGCTGGCGTGGTGGCGCCGCCGTGGGATGGCAACAGCGGCGGCGTTGTCGCCGTCGATGCCAGCGGCACCCTCACCCTGGGCTCGGCCACCGTCGAGGGCATTGCCAACCGGGCCGTGTTCCTGGCCGGGCGCGGTTTCCGTGGCGGCGCCGGCTTCCAGGGCAGCCAGGCCAGCAACGATCTGCCCTGGCGCCAGGTCGGCGGCACCACCGCCGCCACCACCGCCCACGGCGGCAAGGGCGAGGGCATCGCCGGCACGCCGCGCTATCTGGCCCGCAAGACCAACAACTTCGGCCTGGCCGTGACCACCACCGGCCACCTGGTGCGGGTGGACAATGGCGTTCAGGGCTATCCGCAGGGCGACCGCGCCCGTGGTGCGCCGGGCAATGCCGGTGGGGGTGGAACCGAGGGCACCTATTCGCCCGGTACGGCGGCCAATATTCGCAACGCCGGCGGCGGCGGTGGTGGCAACCACGCGCCGGGCGGGCTTGGCGGCCGTCCCTGGGATGCGCCGCTCAATGACACCAATGGCCGTGGTGGTGCCGGTTACGCCAGCCAGATCAGCTTCAGCCGCGTGCTGATGGGCGGTGGCGGCGGTTCCGGCGGCAACAACGACGGCACCGATGACGCAGCCTGGCACGAGAATAACGGCATCGCCTGTGGCACAAGCTCCGGCGGTGGCGCCAGTGGTTCCACTTTCGGGGCTGGCATCTGCTCCTCCGGCGCCAGCGGTGGCGGCATCGTCATCCTGCGTGCGCGCAGCATCGAAGGCACGGGCGTCATCGACGTGCGCGGCGGCCACGGCTACAACGTGCGCAACGATGCCGCCGGTGGCGGCGGTGCCGGTGGTTCGGTGGTGCTCTACACCCAGGAAGGCGGCCATGCCACCGTTGATGCTCGCGGCGGTGATGGCGGCAACGCCTGGGCCGGCAGCAATGCAGGATTGGTTGAGCGTCATGGCCCCGGCGGCGGCGGTGGCGGCGGCTTCGTGGTGTTTTCGCCGAACTCGATGATCGTCAACGCCAATGTCGATGGCGGCCAACCCGGCCGCTCCACCAACGGTGCCACCGATACCTATGGTTCGTTCGGCCACAACGGCGGCATTGCCACCTTCATGGCGCCGGATACTCCCGGTGTGCCGCCAGGCGCCCAGTGTGAACCGGACCTGCGCCTGAGCAAGGACAACGGTATCGATGTGCTGCTGACCTCGGGCAGCACCACCTACACCCTGAGCGTCAGCAACACCTCGGTGGTGCCGACCACCGGCCCGATCACCGTGGTGGACGTGCTGCCGCCGCAGCTGACCGTGGCCGACGGCCCGGTGCCGCTGGCCGGTCCGCAGGCCGGCGACTGGAGTTGCCTGGCCGCCAGCGACGTGCTCACCTGCACCAGCAACACCGTGATTCCGGCCGGTGGCACCAGCACGTTCAACTTCACCGCGATCGTCGATGCACCTTCCGGCACGGCGATCATCAACCGGGGCCGCGTCGGCGGCGGTGGCGACCCGAACAAGCCGATACCGACGCCGGGCAATACCGGCGCCTGCATCGACAATGATGTCGCGCCGGGCTGTGCGATCGATATCGATATCGTTGAAGCGCCGTTCCTCAGTCTGAAAAAGGCCAATGCCGGCACCCTGCTGGCCGGTGGCAGCGGCCAGTACACGCTGACCCTGACCAACCTGGGTTCGGCACCGACCAGCGGCCCGATCCGCATCGTCGACGTGCTGCCCGATGGCGTCAGCTTCGACAGCGGCTTCACCACCACCGGCGGCTTCAGCTGCAGCCATGCCGCCGGCGTGGTCGAGTGCAACAGCAGCGCGGTGCTGGCCGTGGGCGCCAGCGCCACGATCAGCTTCACCATCACTGTCGACGCCGATGCGCCGACTTCCGTCACCAACCGTGCCATTGCCGGCGGCGGCGGCGATCCGGCCAAGCCGGGCCTGCCTGGTGCTGGTGATGCCCAGGCCTGCCCGGCACCGGTTGCGCCGGCCGACAACGCCAGCAGTACGCTCACCGGCTGCGCCTCGGTCACCGATCCGGTGCGCCGCGTGCAGTTGACGCTGGAGAAGACCGACCATCAGAACTCGATGCCGGTGAACGGCCAGACCACCTACCACTTCACCGTGCGCAACAGTGGTGATGCCGATTCGGTCGGCACGATCCACTTCCGCGACGAACTGCCGGCGCCGATGACCTGGTCCAATCCGCTGGTCAAGGGCGGCGCCGATGGCGCCGACTGGACCTGCGTGCGCGAGGACAATGATTCGGCCACCTGCCAGAGTACTGCCGTGATTCCGGTTGGCGACAGCAGCACCTTCTCGCTGGTGGCCAACGTCAACGGCGCCAACCCGAGCCTGCAGTACATCAACAAGGGCCGCATCGGCGGTGGCGGTGATCCGGATCTGCTGCCGGGCATGCCCACGCCGGGCCAGGTCGGTACCGACTGCACCGGCATCAACGTCGGCCCGGGCTGTGCGCTGGATATCAACGTGCCGGTGGCGCAGCCGCAGATCCGCCTGGCCAAATCGCATCCGGATCCGCAGGCGGCGGGCCCGGGCGACACGATCAGCTTCAATCTGGTCGTCAGCAACAGCGGTGGCAATGCCAGCAGCGGCCAGATCCGTGTCGTCGACGTGATTCCGCCGGGCATGACCTATGTCGGCAGCAGCAGTTTCACCAGCGGCGGTTTCAGCTGCGATTTCACGGCCACGCCGGCGCCGGGTTTCCTGACCTGCAATAGCGGCACGGCGCTGGCCGCCGGTGCCAGCACCACCATCACCTACACCGCGCAGGTGGAGGCCGATGCCAGCAACCCGCTGGTCAACCGCGCCCAGGTGGGTGGCGGCGGTGATCCGGGTCTGCCGGGCGCGACCGGCATCACACCGGCCACCGCGCAGGAATGCTCGGCGCACATGGCGCCGTACCTGGGTTGCGCCATCGACCCGGTGCCGCTCAATGCCGATCTGCAGATCGGCAAGAGCCAGCGGCCGGGCACCAGTGGCGCCTTCCAGTCCGGACCGCTGACCGTGTTCCATGGCGATACCGTCCAGTTCAGCATCGTCATCGGCAACAACGGCCCGGCCACTGTGACCGGCGCCACCTTCACCGACATCATTCCGGCCCAGTTCTCGACGCTGTCGATTGTCAGCGCCGGCGGCAGCACCTCGCCGGAGTGCACCCTGGGCAGCTACGGATTGAGCGGCAATACGCTGTCCGGCACGGTCACCATCATCGCGCCGGGCGGTAACTGCACCCTGGTCGTGGAAGGCACGGCCAGCACCCTGGGTGTGGGCATCACCAATACCGCCACGGTGGCCGTGCCGCCGGGCGTGAACGACACCGATCCGGGCAACAACAGCTCCAGCACACAAACCGACATCGTTGCCATGGTGCCGGCGCTGGAAATCACCAAGACCAGCCCTGACACCCTGCTGATTCCAGGCGGCAGTGCCAGCTACACGGTCACCGTTGCCAACACCGGCAACATTCCGCTCAGCAATGTGATCGTGACCGACCCGGTACCGGCCGGCCTGACCGGCTTCACCTGGACCTGTACCGCCAGCAGCGGTGCCACCTGCCCGGCGGCCAGCGGCACTGGCGCCTTGAACGAGACCCTCGCCAGTCTGCCGGTTGGTGGCCAGGTGACGTGGGCGATCAGCGCCCAGGTAGAGAGCACACCCCCCAATCCGGTGGAGAACACGGCCAGCGCCAGTGCCACTGAAACCTGCACCACGCCGTGCCCGGCCACGGTCACCGTGCCTTCGAGCACAGCGCCGGCGGTGGCCAAGCAGTTCGATCCTGCCAGCATCGGTGTGGGTGGCAGCAGCACGCTGACCATCACCCTGACCAATGCCAATGCCGGTGTTGCGACCTTGACCGCCGACCTGGTCGACACCCTGCCGGCTGGCGTCACGCTCACCGGCGCGCCGGTCACCACCTGCGTCGGCACCGTTGCCGGCACGGCTGGTGGCTCGGCCATCTCGCTGCAGACCGGCGCCCAGATTCCGGGCGGCACGCCGGGCTCGTGCACGATCACCGCGCCGGTCACCGGCGATACACCGGGCACGTTCACCA
Source organism: Denitratimonas organivorans (assembly GCF_037478135.1). Taxonomy (NCBI): domain Bacteria; kingdom Pseudomonadati; phylum Pseudomonadota; class Gammaproteobacteria; order Lysobacterales; family Lysobacteraceae; genus Denitratimonas; species Denitratimonas organivorans. Next base: position 104,122 of record NZ_JBBHDV010000008.1, on the reverse strand, counting down.
ACACCATCCCGGCCGGTGGTCTGGCGACCGATCTGGGCAACAACCCGGATCCGGCGCAGGCCGATCTCACTGTGCTGCCGGCACCGCTGGTCACCTATTCCAAGAGTGCCAATCCGGCCAGTGGCGAATTCGTGGGGGCCGGGCAGATCATCACCTATACGCTGACTGTGCAGGTGGCCAACGCCGCGACCCTGGGTGATGTGCTGCTGGAGGATGCGTTCGGCCCCGGCCTGACGCTTTTGCCCGCCTCCTTGCCGGTAGGCTGTGTCGCCAGCGCCGGTGGTGTGCGTTGCACCCTGGCGGGCGGCGCAACACCGGCCGGCAGCCCGTATGTATTCCAGTACCAAGCGCAGGTTGATGCCGGGGCCACCGGCGTTGTGCAGAACGTGGTGACGGCCTCCGGCGGTGCGCAGCCGGGCGTCGATCCGGCGTGTTCGGCACCGGGCGTGTGTGCGACATCGCATCCGATCCAGACGCCTGCGCTGGAACTGGTCAAGAGCGTCACCTCCAGCGGACCGTATTCGTACGGTGACCAGATCAGCTACGGCTTCAGCGTGACCAACACCGGCAACGTCAGCCTGACCGGCGTCTCGGTCAACGATCCGCTGCTCGGTGGTGCCATCAGCTGCACGCCCTCAACCCTTGCCCCGACCGAAGTGGCGTCCTGTGGCCCGGTGAACTACACCGTCGGATTGGAGGACGCCAATGCTGGGCAGGTGACCAATATCGCCACCGCCAGCGGCAACGCGCCGGATGACACGCCGGTAAGCGACACCGACACGGTGACAACGCTGATCATGCAGGAACCAGCGCTGGAACTGGCGAAGACTGTGACGTCCACTGGGCCGTACAGCGTCGGCAGCACGATCACGTACCAGCTTGTTGCGACCAACACGGGCGACGTGACGTTGACCAATGTGTCGATTTCGGATGCAGGTGCAACGCTTGGAACCTGCGCGCCTGTGCAGCCGGCGACGCTGGTTCCGGGTGCGGCACTGAGCTGTAGCGCGACGTACGAAGTACAGCCTGGCGATGTTGAGGCCGGTGATTACACCAACGCCGCTTCGGCTTCGGGCACTGCTCCGGACAACACGCCGGTCAACGACAACGATGCGGTGAACACACCGATTGCCCAGGCGCCCGGCCTGGAGCTGGTCAAGACCGTGACATCTACCGGCCCGTACTCGGCCGGCGATGTGATCGAGTACTCCCTGGTGGCGACCAACGCGGGTGACGTGACGCTGAGCAATGTGTCGATCACGGATGCTGGTGCAACACTCGGAGCCTGCACGCCATCCCAGCCGGCCACATTGGCGCCAGGCGATGCGCTGACCTGCGCCGCCAGCTACCAAGTGCTGCCTGCGGATGTGGAGTCGGGTGAGTACATCAACGCGGCTTCGGCTTCGGGTACCGCGCCGGATAACACGCCGGTCATCGACAACGATACGGTGACCACGCCGGTTGCCCAGGCACCGGCTCTGGATCTAGTGAAGACGGTGACGTCGACTGGCCCGTACTCGGCCGGCGATGTGATCGAGTACTCGCTGGTAGCGACCAACAGCGGCGACGTGACACTGTCTGGAGTGACCATTTCCGACACTGGCGCGACGCTTGGAACGTGTACACCGGCCCAGCCGGTCACGCTGGCTCCGGGCGATGCGCTGAGCTGTTCCGCTGCGTACGAAGTCCAGTCTGCGGATGTCGAAGCGGGTGATTACACCAACGCCGCTTCGGCCGCCGGCACCGCACCGGACAACACACCGGTCACCGGCAACGATGCGGTGAACACACCGATTGCCCAGGCTCCGGCTCTGGATTTGGTGAAGACGGTGACGTCGACTGGCCCGTATTCCGCTGGCGATGTCATCGAATATTCACTGGTGGCGACCAACGCGGGTGACGTGACGCTGAGCAATGTGTCGATCACGGATGCTGGTGCAACACTCGGAGCCTGCACGCCATCCCAGCCGGCCACATTGGCGCCAGGCGATGCGCTGACCTGCGCCGCCAGCTACCAAGTGCTGCCTGCGGATGTGGAGTCGGGTGAGTACATCAACGCGGCTTCGGCTTCGGGTACCGCGCCGGATAACACGCCGGTCATCGACAACGATACGGTGACCACGCCGGTTGCCCAGGCGCCCGGCCTGGAGCTGGTCAAGACCGTGACATCTACCGGCCCGTACTCGGCCGGCGATGTGATCGAGTACTCGCTGGTAGCGACCAACAGCGGCGACGTGACACTGTCTGGAGTGACCATTTCCGACACTGGCGCGACGCTTGGAACGTGTACACCGGCCCAGCCGGTCACGCTGGCTCCGGGCGATGCGCTGAGCTGTTCCGCTGCGTACGAAGTCCAGTCTGCGGATGTCGAAGCGGGTGATTACACCAACGCCGCTTCGGTCGTCGGCACCGCACCGGACAACACGCCGGTCACCGACAACGACGCGGTGACCACTCCGGTTGCCCAGGCCCCGGCGTTGGAGTTGGTCAAGACGGTGACGTCGACTGGCCCGTATTCCGCTGGCGATGTCATCGAATACTCGCTGGTGGCGACCAACGCGGGTGACGTGACGCTGAGCAATGTGTCGATCACGGATGCTGGTGCAACACTCGGAGCCTGCACGCCATCCCAGCCGGCCACATTGGCGCCAGGCGATGCGCTGACCTGCGCCGCCAGCTACGAGGTTCAACCTGCGGATGTCGAAGCGGGTGAGTACATCAACGCGGCTTCGGCTTCGGGTACCGCACCGGACAGCACGACGGTCACCGACAACGACGCGGTGACCACTCCGGTTGCCCAGGCCCCGGCGTTGGAGTTGGTCAAGACGGTGACGTCGACTGGCCCGTACAGCGCCGGCAGCACGATCACGTATCAGCTGGTGGCGACCAACAGCGGTGATGTGACGCTGACTAACGTGTCGATTACCGATGCCGGGGCGGTGATGGGCACCTGCACGCCATCCCTGCCGGCCATATTGGCACCGGGCGATGTGCTGACTTGTACCGCCAGCTATGAAGTCCAGCCTGCCGATGTGGAAGCAGGTGAATACGCCAATATCGCCACCGCTTCTGGCACGACGCCGGATGGTGGTTCGGCCGACGACCAGGACAGCACCACCACGCCGATTGCACAGAATCCGGGGCTGGAACTGGTCAAGGCGGTGACATCCAGCGGGCCTTACGGGGCGGGTGACACCATCGACTACAGCTTCACGCTGACCAATACCGGTGATGTGACGCTGACCGGTGTTGAAGTGGTCGACGACCTCCCGGACCTGGGCCCGCTCTCCTACGCGTGGCCGGGTGTGCCCGGCACGCTGGCGCCGGGACAGGTGGTGGTGGCCACGGCTGCCTATGTGGTCACGCCCGCCGATGTGGACGAAGGCCAGGTGTTGAACGTCGCCACCGCCGCCGGTACTCCGCCGGTACAGGATCCGCTGGATCCGCCGGCTCCGGTCGAAGCGCCGCCCAGCCAGGTGGAAACCCCGGTCGAGCCGGGCGTGCTGGATATCGCCAAGACCGGGCCGTCCTCGGCCGGGACGGGCGAGGATATCGTGTTCACGATCATCGTCACCAACACCGGGCAGGTGCCGGTTGCGAACGTGGTGGTGTCCGATCAGACGCCGCCGGGATTGGAGTTCGTCGGCAACAGCGGCGATTGCAGCGATCCGTTCCCGTGTTTCCTCGGCACGCTGGCGGCCGGCGATTCGCGCGTGATCGATGTGACGCTGCGGGTTCCGCACTGGTATAGCGGCCCGAACCCGATCACGAACACGGCCAGCGTCAGCAGCACCTCCACGGACGAGGAATCCTCATCCACCGCCACGGTGCCTTTGCGTCCGCTGGCGCCGTTGCTGATCCCGGTGGCTTCGCCGTTGGCTCTGCTGGTGCTTGCGTTGGCGATGTTGACCTTGGGCTGGCAGGTGAGGCGCCGCCGGAATTGAGGCTGAAGCGGTTTCCCGCAAGCTGAACCGAGGACCGCCCGGCCACCGCCGGGCGGTCTGCTGTCCGGGTATGGGCAGGCGGGAAGATCCGCAACGTGGCCGGTTACTTGCGGCAGTAGAGCGGTGCTTCAGTCCGTTCCTCAAGCCACGCTGCAGGATGAAGGTCACGCCGCCGCTCTATGGACGCTGCCCGGTGCGACCGGTAAAATCCCCGTTCGCCCCCATGCCCTTGCAGATCTCCGTCCGGCCACAGGCCGCGCGCGGAGTTTTCGCACAGCCGAGCGCCGGACTCCGGTCCGGACGCGGCAAGGGACCTTCCCCTGCACGAGGCGAACCCTGTGTTCCAACCCGCAATTCTAGCCCTGGCCGATGGCACGGTTTTCCACGGTGTGTCCATTGGTGCCGATGGGCTGCGCACCGGTGAAGTGGTGTTCAACACTTCAATGACCGGTTATCAGGAAATCCTGACCGACCCTTCCTACGCGCGACAGATCGTCACGCTGACCTATCCCCATATCGGCAATACCGGCTGTACAACCGTCGATGACGAGGCGCGTGCGATGCACGTGGCCGGTCTGGTTGTGCGCGAGGTGCCCACGCCGGCCAGCAACTGGCGCAGCGAATCAGACCTGCGCGACTGGCTGGTGGCACGCGATGTAGTGGCGATTGCGGAAATCGACACCCGCAAGCTGACCCGCATCCTGCGTACCAGCGGTGCCCAGAGTGGCTGCCTGATGGCGGGCGAGGGTGCCACGGCCGAGGCCGCACTGGCCCAGGCGCGCGGTTTCCCCGGCCTGGGTGGCATGGATCTGGCGCGCGAAGTCAGCACCACGCAGCCGTATCAATGGCACGAAGGTTCGCTGGATCTTGCCAGCGGCGATTTCATCGCACCGGCAACGCAGTTCCATGTGGTGGCCTACGATTTCGGCGTGAAGCTCAACATCCTGCGGATGCTGGCGGACCGTGGCTGCCGCCTGACCGTGGTGCCGGCGCAGACCCCGGCCAGCGAAGTGCTGGGGATGAATCCGGATGGCGTGTTCCTGTCCAACGGGCCGGGCGATCCGGCGCCGTGCGACTACGCGATCCGCGCCATCGGTGAGCTGCTTGCCGCCAAATTGCCGCTGTTCGGCATCTGCCTGGGCCACCAGTTGCTGGCGCTGGCCTGCGGTGCCAGCACGCACAAAATGAAGTTCGGCCATCACGGCGCCAATCATCCGGTGATCGATCTGGACAGCGGCCGGGTGATGATTTCGACCCAGAACCACGGCTTTGCGGTCGACGAATCCAGCCTGCCGGCGAATGTCCGTGTCACCCATCGCTCGCTGTTCGATGGCAGCAATCAGGGCATCGAACTGACCGATGCGCCTGCTTTCAGCTTCCAGGGCCACCCGGAAGCCAGCTCCGGCCCGCACGATGTGGCCGGGCTGTTCGACCGTTTCATCGAGGCCATGCGCCAGCGCGGCACGGCAGGAGAGAAAGCATGAATATCACGGCCGCTTTTCGTCCCTTTCTGATGCTGGTTCTGCTGGCGTTTGCCGGCTCTGCGTTGGCGCAGCGCCTGCCGGTCGGGGAGTTCTTCAAGGATCCGGAATTCACCAGCGTCTCGCTGTCGCCCGATGGCAAGCACATCACTGTCTCGGTGCCGCGCGGGGATCGCACCCAGCTGGCGGCATTCCAGGTGGACGGCATGAAGCTGGTCGGCAAATGGGATTACGGCGAAAACCGCCACATCGAGCGGGTGCGCTGGGTCAACGACGAACGCTTCATCATGTATGTGAGCCGCAAGACCGGTCGTTTCGATTTCCGCGTCGGCACGCCGGATCTGCACCTGAGCAATGTCGACGGCAAGAAGCGCACCGCCATCCCGAACGGCGGCACCTACCAGATCGTGGACATGAACTGGGACGATCCGGACACGATCCTGGTGCAGCGCTCGGTCGATGCCGCCTTCCTTTTCAAGATGAACGTTTACAGCGGCAGAACTTCGACCATGGCGCGTGCGCCGCTGCGTTACGGCAGCTTTGTCGTGGACAGCAAAAACCAGGTCAGATACGCCGTCGGGCAACGTACCGAAGACGGTCCGATCGTCACGCTGCGCCGCGATGGCGAAGACTGGGCCACGATCCACGAAGCGGAGATGGGTGAGTCGGTGATGCGCCCGCTGGGTTTTGATCGCGATGACGAACGCGTGCTGTTCGCGGTCAGTGACGCCGGCGAGCCGATGCGGCTGGCGCGGGTAGCGCCGGAAACCAATCAGCAGGAACTGCTGAGCCGCAATGAGCGGGTGGATTTCAGCGATTTGCTGCTGTCCGCCGACCAGCGCCAGGTGCTGGCGGTGCAGTACGAGGATGGCACGCCGGCTTACGATTTCATCGAACCCGAGCATCCCGAATCCAAGGTCTATGCCGGCCTGATCAACGCCTTCCCGAACCATGCGGTGAGTTTCGGTGGCATCAGCCGTGATGGCCGCTACATCCTGCTGCGCACTTACAGCGACGTCGATCCGGGTTCGTATTACCTGTTCGACCGTCAAGCCGGGCAGGCGCGCTTCCTGCTGGCCGCGCGCGAGTGGATCGATCCGGACAAGATGTCGCCGATGCGCGCCATTTCGCTGACCGCGCGCGACGGTACGCCGCTGCACGGCTATCTCACTGTGCCCAAGGGCAGCGAGGGCAAGAACCTGCCGCTGATCCTGAACCCGCATGGCGGCCCGCATGGCATTCGCGACACCTGGGGCTTCAATCCGGAGGTGCAGTTCCTGGCCAATCGCGGCTATGCGGTGCTGCAGATCAACTTCCGCGGCTCGGGCGGCTACGGCAACAGTTTCGAACGCAAGGGCTACCGCAACTGGGGCACCACGATGGTCGACGACATGACCGATGCGGTGGACTGGGCGATCGCACAAGGCATCGCCGATCCGCAGCGGGTGTGCACCTATGGCGCCTCGTACGGCGGCTATGCGGCGTTGCAGTCGGTGGTGCGCAATCCGGAAAAGTACCGTTGCACCGTTGGCTATGTCGGGGTTTACAGCATCCCGCTGATGTTCAAGGACGGCGACATCCCGCAGAGCGAGAGCGGCCGCGCGTATCTGCGCCGCATTCATCCCGAGTCGCTGGCCGAGCAGCAGGCGCAGTCCGCCGCGTTCAATATCGACAGAATCCGGATTCCGGTGATGCTGGTGCAGGGTGGCAAGGATGAACGCGTGCCGCCCTCGCAGTACCGCGCGCTCAAGGACGGCCTGACCAACGCCGGGCGTCCGCCGGAAGAAGACATCCTGGAGTCGAAGGAAGGCCACGGCTTCTACAACTTCGACAACCAGGTCAGGCTCTACACCCGGATGGAGCAGTTCCTGGATCGCCACATCGGCGCCGGCGCCCACTGAGCGCCGGTGGTCGACGGAGCCCGCGTTCGATGCCCCGGCTGCCTTACCGCGCCACCGCTGCCGATGGCCGTGTGGTCGAGGACTTCGTCGATGCCGTATCGGCACGCGAGGCTGTCGAGCAGTTGCAGGCCCGTGGTCTGAGCCAGGTCCAGTTGCTGGAAGAACCGGCGCTGGCCGAGCAGCATGATCAGGCTGCGGCCGACACCGTGCCGCTGCCGGATATCGCGCGTCTGCACGCCGCGATGACGCGTCCGGGCAGCGGCCTGCTGACCGTCTGGAAGCAGGTGCTGCGCGGCGCGCGCTGGTGGCTGGCGTTCGGTCTGCTGCTGGTGTTGTTTGGTCTGTTCAAGGCCAACGGCTTCTTCACCCTGCTGGGTGCGGCGATGCTGGTGCTGCCGTTCGCGTTGTCCGGCCTGAGCTGGCGCCATGTCGCACGCTACGAGGCGTTTCTGCGAGCCAGTGCGCATGGCCGGCGGGCGGAAATGCAGCGCCTGGCATCGTTGTTGCGCGGCGCGGTCAAGGATGCCGGCCTGCAGTTCGACCTGGCGGTGCACGAAGCTGGCTTCGTGGCGCGCGAACAGGGTCTGGATGCGGCCCTGGCAATGGTCGAGCCGCACCGTGACGCGGTTGCACAGCGCGCTCCGGAAATGTTCAACGCGCGTGTCGCGCTGCTGCATCTGGCCGCCGACGATGCCGAAGGCTTCGTGCGCCTGATGCAGCAGGCCTGCGAGGACAGCGGCCGCGATCCCAGCCGCGCGCTGGATGCTGCGCTGGCGCATGCGCGCTGCGGCGATCCGGCGCAGGCCCGCGCCTTGCTGGATGGTGTCGATACCCGGTTGCTGCCAGCACTGGCGGAAAGCTTCCACGCCTGGACCTGCGGCGTGCTGGCGCGGCACGAAGACGGTGACGGACGCGAGGCGTTTTCCCGTGCGCTGGCCGGTTTTTCCGAACACGCGCGGCTGCCAGCGGTGTGGTCGGCTGTCGCCACCTGCGGCTGCGATGCCGCGCTGGAACTGGCGCGCCACGGCCAGCACGCGGCGGCGCACGAACTGCTTGCGACGGTCTGGCCGGTCGCGCGCATCCATCTGGACACTGCCACCCGGCAGGCCCTTGCTTCCACTTTTCCCGACGGCCCGATGCCGCCGGCTTCGGACTCCTGACATGCCAAAACGTACCGACCTCAAGAGCATCCTCATCATCGGCGCCGGCCCGATCGTCATCGGCCAGGCCTGCGAGTTCGACTATTCCGGCGCACAGGCCTGCAAGGCGCTGAAAACCGAAGGCTTCCGCACCATCCTGGTCAACTCGAATCCGGCCACGATCATGACCGACCCGGAAACCGCCGATGCGGTCTACATCGAGCCGATCAACTGGCAGATGGTGGAGAAGATCATCGCCAAGGAGCGCCCCGACGCACTGTTGCCGACGATGGGCGGGCAGACCGCGCTGAACTGCGCGCTGGATCTGGCCGACAACGGCGTGCTGGAAAAGTACGGCGTGGAACTGATCGGTGCCAAGCGCGAGGCGATCCGCATGGCCGAGGACCGCGAACTGTTCCGCGTGGCGATGGGCGAGATCGGGCTGGAGTGCCCGCGTGCCGAAATCGCGCGCACCTACGAACAGGCGGTCGACATCCAGACCCGGGTCGGCTTCCCGACCATCATCCGCCCCAGCTTCACGCTCGGCGGCAGCGGCGGCGGCATCGCCTACAACGTCGAGGAGTTCGAGGAGATCGTCAAGCGCGGGCTCGAACTGTCGCCGACCAGCGAAGTGCTGGTCGAAGAGTCGGTGCTGGGCTGGAAGGAATTCGAGATGGAAGTGGTCCGCGACACGGCGGACAACTGCATCATCGTGTGCAGCATCGAGAACATCGACGCGATGGGCGTGCACACCGGCGACTCGATCACCGTGGCCCCGGCACAGACGCTGACCGACAAGGAATACCAGCGTCTGCGCGATGCCTCGATCGCGGTGCTGCGCAAGATCGGCGTGGATACCGGCGGCTCCAATGTGCAGTTCGGCATCAATCCGGAAAACGGCCGCGTGGTGGTGATCGAAATGAATCCACGCGTGTCGCGTTCTTCCGCGCTGGCGTCGAAGGCCACCGGTTTTCCGATCGCCAAGATCGCGGCCAAGCTGGCCGTGGGCTATACGCTGGACGAGCTGCGCAACGACATCACCGGCGGCCTGACGCCGGCCTCGTTCGAGCCGACCATCGACTACGTGGTGACGAAGATTCCGCGCTTCGCGTTCGAGAAGTTCCCGCAGGCCGATTCGCGTCTGACCACGCAGATGAAGTCGGTCGGCGAAGTGATGGCAATGGGCCGCAACTTCAGCGAGTCGCTGCAGAAGGCCTTGCGCGGCCTTGAAACCGGCAAGGTCGGGCTGGACCCCACTGGCTTGGATCTGGGCAACGAGGAAGATCTGGTGACGCTGCGCCGCCAGGTGCGCGAGGCCGGGCCGGAGCGCCTGTTCTACGTCGCCGATGCCTTCCGCGCCGGCCTGTCGCTGGAGGAAGTGCATGCGCTTTCGGCGATTGATCCGTGGTTCCTGCATTACATCCAGGCACTGGTGCGCAGCGAGGAGCAGGTGGCCGAAGCCGGGCTGGCGGCGCTCGACAAGGCACGCCTGTTCGCGCTCAAGCGGCAGGGTTTTTCCGATGCGCGCCTGGCGCAACTGGTCGGCACCGACGAGGCTGCGATCCGCGCGTTGCGTCGCGCCTTCGGCATCCGCCCGGTCTACAAGCGGGTGGACTCCTGCGCCGCCGAGTTCGCCACCGACACCGCCTATCTGTATTCCACCTACGAGGAGGAATGCGAAGCGCAGCCGAGCGACCGCGACAAGATCATGGTGCTGGGCGGCGGCCCGAACCGGATCGGGCAGGGCATCGAGTTCGACTACTGCTGCGTGCACGCCTCGCTCGCGCTGCGCGAGGACGGCTATGAAACCATCATGGTCAACTGCAACCCGGAAACCGTTTCCACCGACTACGACACCTCTGACCGGCTCTATTTCGAATCGCTGACGCTGGAAGACGTGCTGGAAATCGTCGAGCTGGAAAAGCCCAAGGGCGTGATCGTGCAGTACGGTGGCCAGACCCCGCTGAAGCTGGCGCGTGCGCTGGAGGCCAACGGCGTGCCGATCATCGGTACCTCGCCCGATTCGATCGACCTGGCCGAAGACCGCGAGCGCTTCCAGCAACTGATCGACAACCTTGGATTGAAGCAGCCGCCCAACCGCACCGCGCGCACCGCCGAGGAAGCGCTCGCGGCAGCGCGTGAAATCGGTTATCCGCTGGTGGTGCGGCCCAGCTACGTGCTCGGCGGGCGCGCGATGGAGGTGGTCTATTCCGACGCCGATCTTGAGCGCTATATCCGCGATGCGGTGCAGGTCTCGAACGATTCGCCGGTGCTGCTGGACCGCTTCCTCGACAACGCGGTGGAAGTGGACGTGGACATCATCGCCGACGCGCAGGGCGAGGTGCTGATCGGCGGCATCATGCAGCACATCGAGGAAGCCGGCGTGCATTCGGGCGATTCCTCGTGCTCGCTGCCGCCGTATTCGCTGTCGGCGCCGATCCAGGAGCGTCTGCGCGAACAGGTCCGCGCGATGGCGCGCGGGCTGGGCGTGGTCGGATTGATGAACACCCAGTTCGCGATCCAGGACGAGGAGATCTTCGTGCTGGAAGTGAACCCGCGTGCTTCGCGTACCGTGCCGTTCGTCTCCAAGGTCACCGGCCTGCCACTGGCCAAGATCGCGGCCCGCTGCATGGTCGGGCGCAGCCTCGCCGGGCAGGGCGCCACGCGCGAGATCGTGCCGTCCTATACCGCGGTCAAGGAAGCGGTGTTCCCGTTCGCCAAGTTCCAGAATGTGGACCCGATCCTGGGGCCGGAAATGCGCTCCACCGGTGAGGTGATGGGCGTGGGCCGGGATTTCGGCGCCGCCTTCGCGCGCGCCCAGGAAGCGGCCAATATCGGCGAGCCGCCGCGCGGCAAGGCCTTCGTTTCGGTGCGCGATCCGGACAAGGTGCGCCTGATTCCGCTGGCGCAGGCACTGGTCGACCACGGCTTCTCGCTGATCGCCACCGGCGGCAGCGCGCAGGTGCTCAACGATGCCGGTTTCAGCTGCGAGCGCGTCAACAAGGTGGCCGAGGGCCGTCCGCACATCGTGGATCTGATCAAGAACGGCGAAATCGTGTATATCGTCAACACCACCGAGGGTCGCCAGGCGATCGCGGATTCGTTCTCGATCCGCCGTGGCGCGTTGCAGCAGAAAGTCACCTATTCCACTACGGTGACCGGCGCGATGGCGCTGTTGCACTCGCTGGCCTGCCGCGGAGAAGGCGGCGTCCATTCATTGCAGGAACTGCACGGCGAGCTGAAGGCCGCCGGCAGCGGAGAATCAGGAACATGAGACCACCTTTGACGGTGCAGGGCGCGCAGCGCCTGCGCCAGGAACTGGAACACCTCAAGAGCGTCAAGCGCCCCGAGGTCATCGCAGCGATCGCGGAAGCTCGCTCGCATGGTGATCTGAAGGAAAACGCTGAATACCACGCCGCCCGCGAACAGCAGGGCTTCATCGAAGGCCGCATCCAGGAACTGGAGTCGGTGCTGTCCAACGCCCAGCTGATCGACGTGGCCACGCTCAACGCCGGCGACCGCGTGGTGTTCGGCGCCACCGTGGATCTGGCCGATGAAGACACCGACGAGGAAGTCACCTACCAGATCGTGGGTGAGCTGGAAGCGGACATCAAACAGGGCCGGATTTCGGTGTCGGCGCCGATCGCACGCGCGCTGATCGGCCGGCATGAGGGCGATTCGATCCAGATCGACGCACCCAGTGGCACCCGCAGCTATGAGATTGTTGCGGTGCGTTACGTTGTCTGAAACGTTATCGGGTAGCTGCTTTTGCTCCCCCTCTCCCGCATGCACCGGAGATGGGAGAAGCCTCGGAACGACGAGATACGTCCAATGTTTCCCTCTTCCCATACGGGGGAGAGGGAGTAGAGCAGACTGCACCACCATGATTTCCACCCACACCACCTCCCGCATGCGCCGGAGAAGGAGAAAGCTCCGAAGTTGCGGGATGGCTCCGATGTTTCCCTCTCCCCCGCTGGCGGGGGAGAGGGGCAGGGTGAGGGGGCGAGTGGTGAAGCCGCGAGTACTTTTGCCTTGTTGCACAAGCACGCCTCTCTTTCCAACCCTCTTCCGCCGTCAGTGGATGGAGAGGGAGTAGAGCAGATCGCAACACCATGATTCCCACCCACACCACCACCCTCTGGCTGCCGGCCTGGGCGCGTCTGGCCGATCAGCTCGCACCAGGCGACGTGCTGCACCGCATCGCCGCCCGCGCCGACAGGGAACAGGTCGATGCTGGCGACGAGGCCCGCGTCGCGCGCCGCTTCGACATCCTGCCGCGTGGTCTGCCGGTGGCGGCGCTGACCCGGCAGCTGGATGCCGGCGATGCGATGCAGTTCACCTGGTTGCGTGCCGATCCGGGCCATGTGCGTCCGGACATGACCTCGGTGCGGATGCTGGCCTGCGGTGATCTTGGTCTTTCGCCGGAAGAATGCGAAGCCCTGCTGAAACCGCTGAAACCGCTGTTCGGTGACGAAGGTTTTCCGATTTCCGCACCGCACCCGGCGCGCTGGTACCTGTGCCTGCCGCAGGAAGCGCGCCTGCCGGTCTTTCCGCCGCCGCGCGAAGTGCTGGGTGACGATCTGCTCGCGCACCTGCCCGAAGGCGATACCGGCCAGCGTTGGCGCCGCCTGCTGAACGAGGCGCAGGTGATCCTGCACAATCATCCGCTCAACGCGCAGCGCAGCGCGGCCGGAAAATTGCCCGTCAACACACTGTGGTTCTGGGGCGGTGGGCGGCTGCCGGATCATGTGCGCAGCGCTGTCAGTCAGCTGCGCAGCGGTGATGTGGTGTTGAATGCGCTGGCGGCACGCGCCGGCGTGCCTTGTGTGGCCGATGATGCGGTGGACAGTCTGCCGCCCGGCGCATTGCTGGATCTGCGTGGCCTGCACGATGCCGTGCTGCTGCAATCGCATTGGCTCGAACCGCTGCTGCAACGTCAGCGACGCGGAGATTTCGACACCCTCGAACTGGATTTCGGCGATGGCCACCTGCTGCGCTGGAAGGCCGGACACCGCTGGCGTTTCTGGCGCAGGCACGTGCCGGCGTGAGCAGAACCGGAAACATGCGCATCCGCCGCCGCCCGCAGCCTTCGCAATCACCGTGGCCGGGCGTGCATCCGGTGCTGCAGCGGGTCTACGCGGCGCGCGGAGTCGGAGACGCGGCGGAAGTACAGCATCGCCTCGCCGCCATGCTGTCGCCAGCACTGCTGGGCGGGCTGGATCGTGCCGTCGCGCTGCTGGCCGATGCGATCGCGCGGCAGCGGCGCATCTGCGTGATCGGGGATTTCGATGCCGATGGCGCCACCGGCACGGCGGTCGCGGTGCGCGGCCTGCGGCTGCTTGGTGCGCGCCATGTCGGCTTCCGTGTGCCGCACCGGATGCGCCACGGCTACGGCCTGTCGCCGGAGCTGGTCGCCGATCTGGCCGATGTTTCACCCGAACTGCTGCTCACCGTGGACAGCGGCATCGCCTGCATCTCCGGCGTTGCGGCGGCGCAGGCGGCCGGGATGCAGGTCATCGTCACCGATCACCATCTGCCCGGCGCGCAGTTGCCGGCTGCCGATGCCATCGTCAATCCGAATCTGGCCGGTGATGGTTTCCCGAGCAAGGCACTGGCCGGCGTCGGGGTGATGTTCTACCTGTTGCTGGCGCTGCGTGCGCATCTGCGCGGGCAGGGTGCATTCGCCGCCGGCGACGAGCCGGATCTTTCCACGCTGCTGGATCTGGTAGCGCTGGGCACGGTCGCGGACATGGTGCCGCTGGATGCCAACAACCGGATTCTCGTCGCGGCCGGGCTGCGTCGCCTGCGCCACGGCCGGGGGCAGCCCGGCCTGCGTGCGCTGATGCAGGTGGCCGGCCGTGAAACCGCGCATGCCGGCAGTTCCGACATGGGCTTCGCGCTCGGGCCGCGCATCAATGCCGCCGGTCGGCTGGAAGATATGGCGCTGGGCATCGAATGCCTGCTGACCGATGACGACGCCCACGCGCTGCGGCTGGCGACGCAACTGGACGCGATCAACCGCGAGCGGCGCGACCTGCAGGACCAGATGCTGCAACAGGCCGAAGCGATGGCTGCCGACTGCATCGCCGTAATCGAATCAGGCAGCGACAGCGGCGATGCCGCGCTGTGCGTGTTCGACGCCGAGTGGCATCCGGGCGTGGTCGGGCTGGTGGCTTCGCGCCTGAAGGAACGTCTGCACCGCCCGGTGATCGCGTTCGCGCCAGGTGGCGAGGATGGTTTGCTGCGCGGTTCGGCGCGCTCGATCCGCGGCTTCCATATCCGCGATGCACTGGCCGATGTCGCGGCGGCGCAGCCGGGCCTGATCAGCCGCTTCGGCGGACATGCGATGGCGGCCGGGCTGAGCCTGCCGGCTGAATGTCTGGACGCCTTCCGCGAGGCCTTCATCGCGCTGGCCAACGCGCGTCTGGATGCGGCCGATCTGCAGGCCGAACTGTGGAGCGATGGTGAACTCGGTGCCGAGGATTTCAGCCGCGACTTGGCCGAACAGTTGCGCGATGGCGGCCCTTGGGGGCAGGGATTTCCCGAACCGGTGTTCGATGACGAATTCCTGCTGGGTTCCTGGCGCACTGTCGGCAACGGCCATCTGAAAATGCAGCTGCGCCATGCCGTTTCCGGCCAGACCATTGATGCGATCCAGTTCGGCGGTTTCGATGGCAGCCCGCCGGCCGCGCGCCTGCATCTGGCCTATCAGTTGGAAACCGATGATTTCCGCGACCGTCGCGGGGTGCAGCTGCTGGTGCGGCACCGGATCAATCTGGACTGATGCTTTCCGCCGCGTTGTCGGCGTCATCTGTTCGCTTCAATCGCCCGCCCAGGCCACCGCAATGCGCCCAACCTGCGCCAGCACGGCCTCGTCCTGCGCGCGGATCCTGCCGGCATGGTGGGCATCGGATTCGTAATACGCGGCGACGATGACCGGCGCCCGGCCCGGCGGCCAGAACACCGCGACATCGTGGGTCTTGTTCGGCATCAGCGGCGCGATTGCAGAACCGGTCTTGTCGCCGGCCTGCCAGTGCGGTGGCGTGGCGGCGCGCAGGCGGGCAAGGCCGGTGCCGGTTTCAACCATCCATTCGCGCAGGCGTTCGCGGTCTTCGGGTACGAGCATCTCGGAGGTGAACAGACGGGCCACGTGCTGCGCCATCGCGCGCGGCGAGGTGCTGTCGCGCAGGTCGCCGGGCGGCAGCAGATTCATGTCTGGCTCCAGCCGGTCCAGCCGGCTCACTTCATCGCCACTGGCGCGCCAGAGTGCGGTGACGGCTTCCGGCCCGCCCAACTCGCGGATCAGCAGATTGGCGGCGGCGTTGTCGCTGGTCAGCTGGGTGGCGCGGGCCAGTTCGGGTGCGGTCAGCGTGCTGCTGCCGAGGGCCAAGTGTTCGCGCAGCACCGGTGAATGCGGCACCAGATCATCATCGCTGAAGTGGATCGGTGCGGTGCCGTCGAGCCGGCCCTGCCGTGCCGCATCCAGCACCGTGGCCGCCAGCAGCAGCTTGAATGTCGAGCACATGCCGAAGCGCTCGTCTTCGCGCCAGCCCAGACTGCGGCCACTGCCGGCATCCAGCACGAACACGCCCAGACGCCCGCCGCTGCGCAGTTCCAGTGCCGCCAGCGCATCGCTTGCGGTATCGGTTGCGTCATCGGGAGCGCGCGGCGCGCCAGCGCATGCGGCCAGCATAAACAGCAGCAATGCGGCCAGCGGCCATGCGCGGATCTGTGTGAAGTAAAGGAACATCGGCTGCGAACCTTGGCGAAGGGGCGGCCATGATGCACCCCGCATCTGGCATTTTCCGGGCACGGTGAGCGGCAGGACGAAGTCATCGGCGTATCGGCGCTGGGCTAGACTGCGCACCGTTTCTGATCGAATGCCGCGCCAAGCGCCGGCCTGGAGTATGGACATGCGTCATCACTGGGGATGGATCATCACGATGCTTGTGGCAACAACGGGTGTGGCGGCGGAATCCAGCGCGCCGGAACCGGCGAAGGCACCGATTGCGATCGCCTTGCACGGCGGCGCCGGCACGCTGGAACGCGCCAATCTGGGTGCCGAGGAAGAAGCCGCGATCCGCGCCGCGCTGGCGGCGGCACTGGATGCCGGCCACGCGGTGTTGAGCAGTGGCGGCACCGCGCTGGATGCAGTGACTGCCAGCGTCGCCGTGCTGGAGGACAGCCCGCATTTCAACGCCGGCAAGGGCGCGGTGTTCAACGCCGAAGGTCGCAACGAACTGGATGCCTCGATCATGGATGGCGCCAGCCAGCGTGCCGGCGCAGTGGCCGGCGTCAGCCGCATCGCCAACCCGATCCGGCTGGCGCGCGCGGTGATGGAGCAATCCGCGCACGTGATGCTGATTGGCGCCGGCGCCGAGCAGTTCGCGCAGGAAAAAGGCTTCGAGTTCGTGCCGCCGGACTACTTCCACACCCCGCACCGCTGGCAGCAGTACCTGGACCAGAAGGCGCGTGCCGAAGCGCAGGCCGGTGCCGTGCCCGCACCGGCAAACTATTTCGGCACCGTCGGTGCGGTCGCGCTGGATGCCGCCGGTCATCTGGCGGCCGCGACCTCGACCGGTGGCATGGTGATGAAACGCTATGGCCGCGTCGGCGACAGCTCGATCATCGGCGCCGGCACCTGGGCCGATGCGCAGTGCGCGGTATCCGGCACCGGCTGGGGCGAATACTTCATCCGCATGGCACTCGCGCACGAGATCTGTGCCCGCGTACGCCTGACCGGTCAGAGCCTGGCGCAGGCCGCCGACGCCGTGGTGATCGAAGAATTGCCGGCGCTGGGCGGCAATGGCGGCGTCATCGCGGTCGACGCGCACGGCAATGTGCACCTGCCGTTCAACACCAGCGGCATGTACCGCGCCAGCATCGATGCCGCCGGCAACCGCAACATCGCCATTTTCCGGGAATAGGTTTTGGCGACGGTGCCTCAAAGCGAGAACAGCTGCCGGCCAGCACGGTGAGTGGCAGCGTCGCGTCTGGCCGGCAGCGGCCAGTTCTTCCGCGAGCTGCGGGGCTGGTGAAAGTCCCTAGCCGGATTGATCGTGTCCAAACTCGGGCGCAGTGGCGCAGGACAATGTTTTTCTGACGATGCACCGGTGGTGAGCGTGTCGCTGATCCGTTGATCAGCATCCCGAACAGACCCCACAAGGGAAGAAATCCGGCACTGGGGTGTTACAACCCATGAGCGCGGCGGTTCCGCGCATGGGAAGCTGATCATGCAGAAGAACATCTGGCCGCTGGTGGCCATTCTCGGTCTGGGTTTGCTGGTGCTGTTCTTGGCACTGCGCGGCCCGTCGCTTTCATCGTCGGGCACAAGCTCCGATGGGCAGCTGGTGATGACGTATCCGGTTCCGCCCGAGCGTGGCGAGGCGATCCGCGATGCGTTGCGGGTCGTGTTGCTGACCACCCGGGAGGGTGTGCAGCCGCAGGGCCATGCCAGCTTGCCGATGCCCGGCATGCTGGTGGTGGCCGCACCGGCATCGATGCAGCCTTCCATCAGGACAGCGGTGGAGGAACTGTCGAAGGGAGCCGTCGCGGATGAAATCCCTGAAAGCACGGTGAGCTTCGATCTGTGGGTGCTGGCGGCCTCCGATGAGCCGGCGCAGCAGGATGACCCGGCGTTGCAGCCATTGGGTCCGTTGTTGGCACAGATACGCAACGAATTCGGGTTTGGGGCGCTGCAGCTGGTGGATCGCGGGATGGCGACAGTATCCAGGAACAGCCGTCACCCTGATCGGACATTTGCGCTTATGCAGACGCCGCAGATGACCTCCAGCGTTCATCTGTTCTCGATCACGGATACCCGGGTTGAAGCGGTGCTGGAGTTCCGCATGACCGAGGTGGTGGATCGTGCACGCCAGGATATGAGATTTGAATCCAGCTTCTCCCTGCCGCACAACCAGTGGATGGTTGTGGGGCTGCTGGGTGGTTCCGGCGATCGTCCGGAACGGCTGCTGCTGATGCGCCAGCGAATCCTCGCGCCGAACCCGTGACGGCATGGCACTGGATGCCGGTGAGCTGGAAGCCTGTTACCTGCGGGTGGAAGCCGGTCTGTTCAACGCGCTGCTCCGGATGCTGTGGGATGCGCCTGCGTGCCAGGACGTGATGCAGGAATGTTTCCTGCGCTTGTGGTCGCAACGCGCGAGGCTGGACGCGGGCCATCTGGATGCGCTGGCGTGGGCCACGGCGCTGAATCTGGCACGCAACCGGCTGCGCTGGCAGCGCTTGCGCCAATGGGTCGGACTGGAATCGCTGGAAGACGCCAGAACCGCGGCACCGGACGGTATCGACGCCGACCTGATGACCTTGCGGGCAGGGCTGGCCGGGCTCCAGCCCAGAGACAGGGAACTGCTGCTGTTGTCCGAGTACGCCGGGCTGGATACGCGTGAATTGGCGCGGTTGCTGGACATCGCACCGGGAACGGTGGCTTCGCGCAAGCACCGGGCGCTGCAGCGCCTGCGGGAGTTGTTGAAGGACGGGAACGATGGCGATACAGCAGCAACGCACTGAGGAATCGGGCTGGTCCTGGCGCACACCTCCGGCCGGTGGTTGGGAGCGGATACGCGCAGGCATGGACAAGTCTGCGGAAACGGCGGGCTCAAGGGCACTGGCGTGGTGCGCCGCAAGCATGGCTCTGGTCGCGCCTTTGCTGGCATGGCAGGCAGTGAAGGCGCCGGACATCTCTGCCGGCATCGTGCAGCAGGCGCAGTTGCTGGAGAGCAGCAGGCAGGCCTGGGTGGCACTGGATGCGGCCGATCCGGACGCATCTGTGCGGTTCTATCTGGCGCTGCCGGTGGCGGAAGAAAAGGTCAGCGCCGAGCGCTGAGATGCCCTTGCCGAAGCTCAGTTCAACAGTACCAGTGTGGCAAGACCGAGGAAGGTGAAAAAGCCCATCGAGTCGGTGATGGCGGTCAGGAAAATACTGCTACCCAGTGCCGGATCGAAACCCAGACGCTTCAATCCCACCGGAATCAGGACTCCTACCGAAGCTGCGAGAAGCAGGTTGCAGGTGAGCGCGGTGAAGATCACCAGTGAAAGGCCCACTTCCCGAAACCATACGAAGACGATAAGCGCCAACACGGCGCCCATCAGCAGCCCGTTCAGCATGGCCACGCGCAATTCCTTCCATAGCAGGGTCAGGAGATTGGAAGGGCCGACCTGATCGAACGCAATGCCACGCACCACCAAAGCCATGACCTGCGTACCGGCATTGCCACCCAGCCCGGCGACCATTGGCATCAACACGGCCAACGCCACGAGTTGATCGATGGTGGCCTCGAATTGGCCTACCACGTTGGCGGCGATAAAGGCCGTGCACAGGTTGATCGACAGCCACACCAGACGCCGTCGCACCGCGCGCGGTACTGAGCCGAACAGATCTTCGTCCTCGTCCAGGCCGGCGGCGGAGAGGGCGTGGTGTTCCCCCTGTTCGCGGATGATGTCGACCACGTCGTCGATCGTGATGCGGCCCAGCAGGATGTTGTTCCCGTCCACCACCGGCGCGGTGACCCAGTCGTGGTCGGAGAATTCGTTGGCGACGTGGCGCTCGCTGGCATCAACCCGGATCGCGGCCTGTTCGTCATCGAACAGTTCGTTGATCGGGGTCGAAGGTTCGTGCGTGAGCAGCGCGTGCAGCGAGAGCCGGCCCAGATACTGGTGGCGGCGGCTGACCACGAACAGATGGTCGGTATGGTCGGGCAGTTCGCCGCGCAGGCGCAGGTAGCGCAACACCACATCGACCGTGGTGTCGGCGCGCACCGTGACCACGTCCGGGTTCATCAGGCGGCCGGCGGTGCCTTCCGGGTACGAAAGCGCCTGCTCCAGCCGCTCGCGGTTTTCCCGGTCCATCGATTTGAGGACTTCGTCGATGACCTGGTCGGGCAGGTCGTCGGCCAGATCGGCCAGGTCATCGATGTCCAGGTCTTCGACCGCGGCGACCAGTTCGTCCGGGTCCATTTCCGCGATCAGGCTTTCGCGCACATCGTCGCCGACGTGCACCAGCACCTCGCCGTCATCCTCCGGATCGACCAGGCCCCACACCACTGTGCGCTTGGTGGTCGGCAGTGATTCCAGCAGGTTGGCGATTTCCGCCGGTGACAGCGTGTTGACCAGGCGCCGCACCGGTCCCAGGCGGCCGCTGTCCAGCGCATCGGAAAGTAGGCGCAGTTGCCGGGCGGTCTTGTCGTGGCGGGCGGCGTCGGCCATCGTGAAGCTCCGGCGGTGGGGGGGGGAGGCTCGCGCGCGCCGGTATCGCAGCGACGGGCCAGCGCGGTTGCGGGCAGGAGCGCTTCCTGCCGGCCTGCGTGGTGCATTATCGGTGGGCGGGCTAACATGGGCCAGTCCCGTGTCCGATACCGTTGTGGAATCAGGCAGGGTCTGCCCGGGTCATTCCTGTGGCGGTGGTCGTCGCGGAGGCACCGGATCCAGTCCGCCTTCGCACAGCGGCTGGCAGCGTGCCAGGCGTTTGATCGCCAGCCAGCCGCCACGCAGATGACCATGCACCTGGATGGCCTCGATGGCGTACATCGAGCAACTCGGATGGAAGCGGCAATGCTGTCCGAGCAATGGGCTGACAAAGCGCTTGTAACCGCGCAGCAGGAGAATGACAGGGGAGTTCATGCGGCCAGTGTCGATGGGCGAAGCAGCTTGCGGCAACATGCTTGCCGCTTTGGTATGACTAAGCTATAACACGCGGCCGCTGTTGCTTGGATGAGCACAAGTGAGGGTTCCGAACGTGGCAACGAAATCTAAATCGTCCGGCAAGTCGACCGGTAGTTCGACCGAAGCCCGCAAGGCGGCAGCCAAGCGCGTACCCGCCACAAAGGCCGCAGCGAAAAAGACGGCAGCAAGCAAGGCGGCGGCAGCGAAAAAGACAACAGCCAGCAAGGCTGCCGTGAAGAAGACCGCTGTCAGCAAGAGCGCCGTCAAAAAGGCAGTGGTGAAAAAAACGGCGGCCAAGAAGGCGGTCGTCAAGAAAACCGCAGTCAAGAAGGCTGTGGTGAAGAAGACCACGGCAAAGACCGCTACGTCTGCCAAGCCCAAGAGCGGCGTCAAGCGCCTGGCTGAAACCCTGGTTAGCATGGTCAAACCGGCTTCGCGCAGTGCCGCCAAGAGCCCGGCCAAGGCCCCGCCCGCCACGAAGAAGGCGGTGAAGAAGGTGGCAGCCAAGGCCGTAGCAAAGACAGCAGCCAAGGCCCCGGCCAAAACCGCCGCCACGAAGAAATCCGCAACAGCCAAAGCCGCCGCCACCGGCAGCGCGGTGAAGAAGACCACGCCGGCCACCGGCGTCACCACCACTTCCAGTGTCAAGAGCAAGACTTCGGCCGCAGTCGGGAAGACCGCGCCGGCAAAGGCTGAAAACGCGACACCTGCAAGGAACGCAAGGACCACAATGAGCAAAGCTGCAACCAAGACCAAGCCCCGCCCGATGCCGGCGCCGGATGTTTCCCCGCTGCCCGAGCGCCCGGACCTGCCCACCGGCTACCGTCCCAAGCCCGGCGAGGAATACATGAGCCCCGAGCAGCTCGAATATTTCCGCCAGAAGCTGCTGACCTGGCGCGGAGAACTGGTCGAGGAATCCAAGCAGACCATCGACAACCTGCGCGAGGAAGTACGCGATGTCGGTGACGATGCCGAACGCGCCACGCGTGAAACCGAGAACTCGCTGGAACTGCGCACTCGCGACCGCTACCGCAAGTTGATCGGCAAGATCGACAAGGCGCTCAAGCGCGTTGACGATGGCGAATACGGCTACTGCGAGGAAACCGGTGAGGAAATCGGCCTGGACCGTCTCGAAGCCCGCCCGATCGCGACGCTGTGCTTCGATGCGCAGGAGCGCTGGGAGCACCGCCAGAAACTGATGGGCGATTGACGCCCGGCACGCAGCCACTGGGGCTGCATGCCGTGTCCGCCAATCCAATTGAACAGCGCGGCTCCGGCCGCGCTTTTCATATGTGCCGGATCGTGCAGCAGCGCAGCGTGACGGCCGGTTGATCCCGATCAATACCCCGCCGTTGCCGTTCCGCGATGATCTCTGGGGTTCGTCCGTACCGGCGCGTATTGCAGGCACGGCGGCAACCGCCTGCCGGCCACAGCGACCGGCACCCATGCGGCAGTGCACGCCGCCGCCTGAGGCAAGGTTTTCCTGTCGTCATCACGGTCACCAGAATCCAGAGGTCCCGAAAGATCCATGAACCTGCTCGCCCGCATCAACCGACACCCGCTGCTGGTGCTTGCCGCCTTCGCCATCGTGCTGGCGGCGGCGTGGTGGCTCCTGCGCGACGGGCCGGAGGATGCCGCCGATGCCGGGCTGGTCAGCGGCAACGGGCGTATCGAGGCGACCGAGATCGATGTCGCGGCGCGGATGCCGGGCCGCGTCGTCGACATCCTGGTGCGCGAAGGCGATTTCGTCGTCGCCGGCCAGCCCGTGGCCAGGATGCAACTCGACACGCTCCAGGCACAGCACGCCGAGGCTCGGGCCGGGCGCCAGCAGGCCGAACATGCGGTCGCTGCCGCGCAGGCCCAGGTGCGTCTGCGCGAGGCCGATGTGGCCACCGCACGCGCCGTCGTGGTGCAGCGCGAAGCCGAGCTGGACGCGGCGCGGCGGCGTCTGGCACGCACCGAGGCGTTGTCGTCCGGCGGTGCGCTGTCGGTGCAGGAACTGGATGACGACCGCGCCCGGGTGCGTGGCGCCGAAGCCGCCCTGGTTGCCAGCCGCGCCCAGGTGGCTGCGGCACAGGCGGCCGTGGCTGCCGCGCAGGCGCAGGAAATCGGCGCGCGTTCCAGCGTCGATGCCGCCAGCGCCACCGTGGCCCGGATCGAGGCCGATATCGCCGACAGTGAGCTGGTCGCGCCCCGCGATGGCCGGGTCCAGGTGCGGGTCGCGCAGCCGGGCGAAGTGCTCGGCGCCGGCGGCCGGGTGCTGAACCTGCTGGATCTGTCAGACGTCTACATGACCTTCTTTGTGCCCGAAACCGCAGCCGGACGCATCGCGCTGGGCAGCCAGGTGCGGATCGTGCTGGATACCGCGCCCGATGTCGTGGTGCCGGCCTCGGTGTCGTTCGTCGCCAGCCAGGCGCAGTTCACCCCGCGCACCGTGGAAACCGCCAGCGAGCGGCAGAAACTGATGTTCCGGGTACGCGCGCGGATCGCGCCGGAACTGCTGCGCCGCCATATCGAACAGGTCAAGACCGGTGTGCCCGGCGTGGCCTGGCTCAAGCTCGATCCGCAGGCCGAATGGCCGCCCTGGCTGGCGCTGGATCCAGCGCTGCTGGCGGACTGATCCGGTGTCCACGCGGCAGGCTCCGCCGCCGGTCGTGCGTCTGCGTGAGCTGCGCCTGCGCTATCGCAGGGTGCTGGCACTGGGTGGCATCGATCAGGATATTCCCGCCGGTTGCATGGTCGGCCTGATCGGTCCGGATGGGGTCGGCAAATCCAGCCTGCTGGCGCTGATCGCCGGAGCGCGCCGCTTGCAGGAAGGCCAGGTCGACGTGCTCGGCGGCGACATGCGGCGCAGCCGGCACCGCGAGCGGGTCGGACCGCGCATCGCCTACATGCCGCAGGGCTTGGGACGCAATCTGTATCCGACCCTGAGCGTGGAGGAGAACCTGCAATTCTTCGCGCGCCTGTTCGGGCACGACGCGGCCGAGCGCCGCCGCCGTATCGACGCACTGACCCGCGCTACCGGCCTGCATCCGTTCCTGGCGCGGCCGGCGGGAAAGCTCTCCGGCGGCATGAAGCAGAAGCTCGGGCTGTGCTGCGCGCTGATCCACGATCCGGACCTGCTGATCCTGGATGAGCCGACCACCGGCGTGGATCCGCTGGCACGCGCCCAGTTCTGGCAACTGATCGCCGGTATCCGCCGCCAGCGCCCGCAGATGAGCGTGATCGTGGCGACCGCCTACATGGACGAGGCGCAGGGCTTTGATTGGCTGATCGCGATGGATGCGGGCCGGGTGTTGGCCAGCGGCACGCCGGATGAATTGCTCGAACGCACCGCCACCGATTCGCTGGAAGCGGCCTTCATCGCGCTGCTGCCGCAGGAAAAGACCCGCGACCACGCGGCGGTGACGATCCCGCCGTTGCAGGTCGACGAGGACGACATCGCGATCGAGGCGCGCGAGCTGACCATGCGCTTCGGCGATTTCGTCGCGGTCGACAGGGTCAGTTTCCGCATCCGGCGTGGCGAGATCTTCGGTTTCCTGGGTTCCAACGGCTGCGGCAAGACCACCACGATGAAGATGCTGACCGGGCTGCTGCCGGCCAGCGAAGGGCGCGCCTGGTTGTTCGGACACGAGGTCGATCCGCGCGATATCGCGACCCGCCGCCGCGTGGGCTACATGTCGCAGTCGTTCTCGCTCTACGGCGAGCTGACGGTGCGCCAGAACCTGGAACTGCACGCGCGCCTGTTCGAGGTGCCGGCGGCGCAGATTGCGGCGCGGGTGCAGGAAATGGCGGTGCGTTTCGGCCTGCAACAGCAGATGGACAGCCTGCCGGCGAGCCTGCCGCTGGGGCAGCGTCAGCGGCTGTCGCTGGCGGTGGCGATGGTGCACGCGCCGGAACTGCTGATCCTGGACGAGCCGACTTCGGGCGTGGACCCGGTGGCGCGCGATGCGTTCTGGCGCCTGCTGGTGGAACTGTCGCGGCGCGACCGGGTGACGATCTTCATTTCCACCCATTTCATGAACGAGGCGCAGCGCTGCGACCGCATGTCGATGATGCACGCCGGCCGCGTGCTGGACAGCGATACGCCGGCGGCGCTGGTGGAAAAGCGCGGCGCGGCCTCGCTTGAAGAGGCCTTCATGGGCTATCTGCTGGAGGCCAGCGGCGAGGTTATTGAACCACCCGCAGCCGCCGCACCCGCTGCGAAAGTGCAATCCGATGTGCGGTGCGACGGGCCGCCAGAGTCCGCCGTACCAGCGGCCGATCCGCAGCCGGCGCGAGCGCCGCGACATGCCTTCAGCCTGCAACGCCTGTTCGCCTATCTGTGGCGCGAGACGCTGGAACTGCAACGCGATCCGGTGCGCGCCACGCTGGCGCTGGCCGGCTCGGCGATCCTGATGTTAGTGATCGGTTTCGGCATCAGCATGGATGTCGAAGATCTGCATTTCGCCGTGCTCGACCGCGACCAGACCCAGCTCAGCCGCCAGTATGCGCAGAGCCTGTCGGGTTCACGCTATTTCATCGAGCGTGCGCCGCTGGTCGATTACGAAGATCTGGACCGGCGCATGCGCAGCGGCGAGCTGAGTCTGGCGCTGGAAATCCCGCCCGGTTTCGCGCGCGACGTGTTGCGCGGCGGGCAGGTGCAGATCGGTGCCTGGATCGATGGCGCGATGCCGCAGCGGGCTGAAACCGTGCAGGGCTATGTGCAGGGCATCCACCTGCACTGGCTGACCGAACAGGCCGCGCTGCGGCTGGGCGCAGCGCCGACCGGCCTGGCAGATATCCAGACCCGTTTCCGCTACAACCCGGACGTGCGCAGCCTGCCGGCGATGGTGCCGGCGGTGCTGCCGTTGTTGTTGCTGATGCTGCCGGCGATGCTGACCGCGCTGGCGGTGGTACGGGAAAAGGAAACCGGCTCGATCACCAATCTGTATGTCACGCCGGTCACGCGCAGCGAATTTTTGCTCGGCAAGCAACTGCCCTACGTGGCGCTGGCGATGCTGAACTTCGCACTGATGGCGCTGCTGGCGGTGACCCTGTTCGGGGTGCCGGTGAAGGGCAGTTTCCTGACGCTGGTGCTGGCCGCGCTGGTCTACAGCGTCTGCGCCACCGGCCTGGGCCTGCTGGCCTCGGCCGCGACTCGCAGCCAGATCGCGGCGATGTTCTTCGCGATGATCGGCACGATGATCCCGGCCACGCTGTTCTCCGGATTGATCGATCCGGTGTCCTCGCTGCAGGGCGCGGCGCGCTGGATCGGCGAGGTCTACCCGGCCACGCACATGATCGATGTGAGCCGTGGCGCTTTCAACAAGGCGCTGCATTTTTCCGATCTGCGGCATTCGCTGCTGCTGCTGCTGATCGCCGCGCCGCTGATCACCGGCGCGGCGATCGCGCTGTTGCGCAAGCAGGAGCGCTGAGCCGTGGGTGCACGTTTCCGCAGCGGATTCATTGCCAACACCTGGCGCCTCGGGGTCAAGGAGCTATGGAGCCTGTGGCGCGATCCGGCGATGCTGGTGCTGATCGCCTACGTGTTCAGCGTCGGTGTCTACACCGCAGCCACCGCGATGCCGGAAACGCTCAGCAACGCGCCGGTGGCGATTGTCGACGAGGACCGTTCGCCCTTGTCCCGACGCATCGCCGAGGCGCTGTATCCGCCGCATTTCAGCCCGCCGCAGCTGATCGGATGGGCGCAGATGGATCCGGACATGGACGCCGGCCTGCATACCTTCGTGCTGGTGATTCCGCAGGGTTTCCAGCGCGATGTACTGGCCGGGCGTGCACCGCAGATACAGCTCAATGTCGATGCCACGCGGATGAGCCAGGCCTTCGTTGGCAGCGGTTATCTGCAGCAGATCGTGATGGCCGAGGTCAGCGAATTCGCCCAGCGCCAGCGCGTGGCCACGGTGCTGCCGGTGGAGCTGGCGCTGCGTGCGCGTTTCAATCCGGCGCTGGAGCCGGCCTGGTTCGGGGCGCTGGTGCAGGTCATCAACTACATCACGATGTTGTCGATCATCCTGGCTGGCGCGGCGCTGATCCGCGAGCGCGAGCGCGGCACGATCGAACACCTGCTGGTGATGCCGGTGACGCCGGCGCAGATCATGCTGGCCAAGGTCTGGTCGATGAGTCTGGTGGTGCTGCTGGCGGCGGCGCTGTCGCTCGGCATCGTGGTGCAGGGCGTGCTGCAGGTGCCGGTGGCCGGTTCGCTGCCGTTATTCCTGGCCGGTGCTGCGCTGTGCCTGTTCGCGACCACATCGATGGGTATTTTCATGGCCACCATCGCGCGCAACATGCCGCAGTTCGCGATGCTGATGATGCCGACCATCATGCCGCTGCAGATGCTGTCCGGCGGCAGCACGCCGCGTGAATCGATGCCGGCGCTGGTGCAGAACCTGATGCTGGCGGCACCGACCACGCATTTTGTGCAACTGGGCCAGGCCATCCTGTTCCGCGGCGCCGGCATCGAGGTGGTGTGGCGGCCGTTCCTGTGGCTGCTGCTGATCGGTGCGGTGCTGTTTGCGCTGTCGCTGGCGCGCTTTCGCCGCACCATTGCCGGCATGGCGTAAGAGCCGGGCGATATGTTTTCCGATGTTTGTTTTCTTTTTCGAGGTTTTCCGATGTTCCATTGCACGCTGGTTGCACCAATTCTCCATTCGGGCGGAGATCGCTGATGCAAGGCTCGACGATACGCACCGCGCTGGTGACCGGCGGCATGGGCGGGTTGGGACAGGCGATCGCGCGCACCTTGCACGCTGCCGGCCACCGCGTGCTGGTGACCTGCACCGCCACCGATGACGATGTGCTGGGTTGGCTTGCGGCGCAGGCTGCGGCCGGGTTCGATTTTGCCGCCTACGAGGTGGATGTCGGTGATTTCGCTTCCTGCCAGACGATGGCACAGCGTATCGAGGCCGACAGGCACCAGGTCGATATCCTGGTCAACAACGCCGGCATCACCCGCGATGCGACCTTTCGCAAGCTGAGTTGGGAAGACTGGGATGCGGTGCTGCGGGTGAACCTGGATTCGATGTTCAACGTCACCAAGGTGTTCATCGACGGCATGACCACGCGCGGCTGGGGCCGGGTGATCAATATTTCCTCGGTCAATGGCAGCAAGGGCCAGTTCGGCCAGACCAACTATTCGGCTTCCAAGGCCGGGGTGCAGGGCTTCACCCGCGCGCTGGCGCAGGAGGTGGCGCGCAAGGGTGTCACGGTGAATGCGGTTTCGCCCGGTTATGTCGGCACCCAGTTGGTGATGGACATGCCCGAGGACATCCGTGCCCGGATCGTGGCGGAGATCCCGCTCGGGCGCCTTGGCCGGCCGGAGGAAATCGCCGCGCTGGTGGGCTTCATCGCGAGCGAGCCGGCCGGTTATATGACCGGCAGCAACGTGGCGATGAATGGTGGCCAGCACATGAGCTGAAGCACGGGATCAGCTTGCGTTCGCGCTGGCGGACAATGCCGGTTGCGGTATGTGGGTGGCTCAGACCGAATCTTCCAGTGCCACCACGCCCAGTTGCAGCCCGATCGCGGCCAGTTCTTCACGCTCGGCGGCCAGGTCGGCCTGGATCAGGGCGTGGTTGTCGAGCCAGTTGCGCGGCAGCGCGAGTTCGATGCTGTTCTCGTGCGCCTGCACCCGCATCGGTGGCAGCGGATTGTGGTCGTGGCTGCGGTGCAGCAGGATCGCCAGGCGCAGCAGCACGATATTGCGCAGCGCGGCCTGCGCCATGCGGCCGGGCAGGGCGCCGAGCATGTTCTGGTTAACGCTGCGCCGCTGGCAGCGCACCAGGGTCGCCAGTACGGCCTGTTCCTGGCGCGAGAAACCGTCGATGTCGGAATTGGCGATGACGTAGGCGCCGTGCTTCTGGTGCTGGCTGTGCGAGATCGCCAGCCCCAGTTCGTGCAGGCGCGCGGCCCAGCCCAGCATCAGGCGGTCGTCCGGGTCCAGCTCCCAGCTTTCGGCGACCTCGTCGAACATCTGCAGCGCGGTGTGTTCGATCCGCGCCGCGTGTTCGGTATCCATGCCGTAGCGCAGCACCAGCGCCGCGATCGCGGCATCGCGCGGGTCGCGCTGCTGGGTGCGGCCGAGCATGTCGTACAGAACGCCCTCGCGCATCGCGGTTTCGCAGACCCGCATCTGTGACAGGCCCAGGGCGCGGAAGCAGGTATCCATCACCAGCAGGCCGCCGGCGATCACCGGGCGCCGGTCGCTGGAGATGCCGGGCAGCTTGATGTCGTCGATGTGCTTGAACTTCAGCAGTGCATCCACCGCCTGTTCCAGGCCTGCGCCGGTGATGGTGCCGGCTGGCAGGTCCGGGCTGGCCTGCATCTCGGCAATCGCCTTGGCGGTGCCGGAGGAGCCGATCACTTCGCGCCAGCCGAGCGCATGGTAGGCAGCGGTGAACTGCTGCAATTGCAGGGTCAGTTCCAGTTGTCCCTGCTGCCAGCGCTTGCGGTTCAGGCGGCCATCGGGAAAGAAACGCCGGGTCGAGGCGATGCAGCCCATCTGGATGCTTTCGCGCTCCAGTGGCTGGAAACCGCTGCCGATGATGAATTCGGTCGAACCACCGCCGATGTCGATGACCAGCCGGCGCGCATCCGATGGCGGCATGCCGTGTGCCACGCCCAGATAAATCAGGCGCGCTTCCTCGCGCCCTGACACCACTTCGATGCCGTGCCCGAGCGCGGTTTCGGCCGGAATCAGGAAGGCTTGCGGGTTGCGCAGCTGGCGCACGGTATTGGTCGCGATTGCACGCACCCGATGCGGCGGCAGGGTGTGGATGCGTTCGCCGAAACGTGAAAGACAGGCCAGCGCGCGCTCGCGTGCGGCCGGGTCCAGATCGCCCTTGGCGTTCAGGCCCGAGGCCATGCGCACGGTTTCGCGCAGCCGGTCGATGATGCGCAGCTGGCCCAGTACGGCGCGCGCCACGACCATGTGGAAACTGTTGGAACCAAGATCGATCGCGGCCAGCAATTCGCCGTCGCGCAGGCTGGTGGAAGTCAGCGGCATAGTGAAGCCAGCAATCCGTTCTGGGCCGAATAGGGCATCTGGTCCTCGCCGGGTTGGATGCGTTCGTAGCTGCCGTCGCTGTTCAATTGCCAGGCCTGGGTGTTGTCGGCCAGGTAGTTGGCCAGTTCCTCATCGTAGACGCGTTGCGCCAGCGACGGGTCCAGGATCGGGAAGCAGGTTTCGATGCGGCGCAGCAGGTTGCGCTCCAGCCAGTCGGCGCTGGAACAGTAGATTTCCGGCTGGCCGTCGTTGCCGAACCAGTAGACCCGGCTGTGTTCGAGGAAGCGACCGACGATCGAGCGCACCCGGATATTGTCGGAAAAACCCGGCACACCCGGGCGCAGCGAACAGGCACCGCGCACGATCAGGTCGATCTGCACGCCGGCCTGCGAGGCTTCCAGCAGGGCCCGCATCACCTGCGGCTCGTTCAGTGCATTCATCTTGGCGATGATGCGCGCCGGCCGGCCTTCACGCGCCAGTGCGGTTTCGCGCGCGGTCTTGGCCAGTAGCGCGGCGTGCAGCGTGAACGGGGATTGCAGCAGCCAGGACAGCTTGAACGAGGGCACCAGACCGGAAAGCTGCTGGAACATGCGGTGCACGTCCTCGCCGATCTCCGGGTTGGCCGTCATCAGGCCGATGTCGGTGTACAGCCGCGCGGTGCCGGTGTGGTAATTGCCGGTACCCAGGTGCACGTAGCGCTGCAATTTGCGGCCTTCGCGCCGCACGATCAGCATCATCTTGGCGTGGGTCTTGTAGCCGACCACGCCGTAGACCACCTGCACCCCGGCTTCCTGCAACTGGTCGGCCAGCCCCAGATTGGCTTCCTCGTCGAAGCGGGCGCGCAGTTCGATCACCACGGTCACGTCCTTGCCGCTGCGCGCGGCCTCGACCAGGTGTTGCACCAGCACCGAATCCTTGCCGGCGCGGTACAGCGTCTGCTTGATCGCCAGTACATCCGGATCGCGGCTGGCCTGTTTCACCAGCGACACCACGGCGTTGAACGAGTCGAACGGATGGTGCAGCAGCACATCGCCGGCGCGGATGGTGTCGAACAGCTGTTCTTCCTCGACATCCGGGTGCTTGCGCGGCTTGAACGGCAGGAATTTCAGATCCGGGAGGTCGACCAGATCGTAGATCGCGGTGACGCGGTTGAGGTTGACCGGGCCGTTGATGCGGTAGACCGCATTGGGCGGCAGATCGAAGTTCTCCAGCAGGGTGTTGATGATCGGCTTCGGGCAGCTGTCGGCGATCTCCAGCCGCATCGCGCGCGCGAAACCGCGGCCGCGCAGTTCGTCCTGCACCGCGTCGGCGATGTTTTCGACCTCGTCCTCGTCCACGAGCAGTTCCGAATTGCGCGTCACCCGGAACTGGTAGGCGCCCTTGACCTGCATGCCGGGGAACAGCTCGTCGACAAAGCTGGACAGCACCGCCGACAGCAGCACGAAATCATGCTCGCCGCCGGAAACGTTCGGCGGCAGCTGGATGATGCGCGGCAGTGAGCGCGGCGCACGCACGATCGCCATCTTGCCGGCGCGGCCGAAGGCGTCCTTGCCTTGCAGCACCACCACCACGTTCAGGCTCTTGTTGAGGATGCGCGGGAACGGGTGCGCCGGATCCAGCCCGAGCGGCGAGAGCACCGGCAGGATGTCGCTGTTGAAATGCTGCTTGAGCCAGCGCTTCTGGCGCGCGTTCCAGGTTTCCGGCGACAGGATGCGGATGCCTGCATCGGCCAGCGCCGGACGCAGCACTTCGCGCCAGTAGCGGTACTGCTGCTCGACCAGGGTGCCGGCGCGTTCGTGGATCAGCTTCAGCAGGGCGCTGGGCGGGATGCCGTCCGGCGGCAGCGGGGTGCCGAACTCCTGCATATGCAGCACGCCGGCCACGCGGATTTCGAAAAATTCGTCCAGATTGGTGCAGGAGATGCACAGATAGCGCAGCCGTTCCAGCAGCGGCACGCTCTCGTCCATGGCCTGGGCCATGACGCGGAAGTTGAATTCCAGCTGCGACAGTTCCCGGTTTATGTACAGCGCGGGGTCGTGCAGGGTGTCCGGGTTGGTGGCGGGGACGGGCGAGGCGCGGTCGGATCGGGGTCGGCGTGGCATGTGGGCAGCATATCAATCGGGGATGGGGCTGTGCCCGTCGTCGTCGGGCGCCTGCCCGTCATCGTTGCCGGGCAGACGTGGCAGCAGGCGATTCTCGCCGAACTGGCAGGCGAAGGTGCTGCCGCGCCCGACCGCGCTTTCGATCGTCAGGCGCGCCTGGTGCAGATGCAGCACATGCTTGACGATGGAAAGCCCCAGGCCGGTGCCGCCCAGTTCGCGCGAGCGGCTGGTGGAAACGCGGTAGAAGCGCTCGGCCAGGCGTGGGATGTGTGCATCCGGGATGCCATGGCCGGTATCGGTGACCGCCAATCGCACGCCGTCGCCGTGGTGTTCCAGCCGGATACTGATGTGGCCGCCGCTGGGGGTGTAGCGCACCGCGTTGGAAACCAGGTTCGAAAACGCGCTGTGCAGATAGGCGGCCGAGCCGCGCAGATCCATGCCGAGCCGGTCTTCGCAGTGGATCTGGTGCTGGCCACGGCTCAGGGCCTGGGCTTCGCGTTCCAGCGTAAGCAGCATCGGTGCCAGAGCCACGCGTTCTTCCGGCAGGCCCTGCTGTGCTTCCAGTCGCGAGATCGTCAGCAGGTCTTCGACGATGCGGGTCATGCGCTGCGACTGGCTGCGCATTTCCGGCAGGATCGGCTCCAGTGCCGGGCAGTCGTCTTCGGAGAGCAGTTCCAGATAGCCGTGGATCACGGTCAGCGGAGTGCGCAATTCGTGCGAGACATTGGCGACGAAATCACGCCGCACCTGTTCCAGCCGGGTCAGGCGGGTGATGTCCTCGGCCACCAGCAGGTTCTGCTGCGAGGAAAACGGGATCAGCCGCAGCAGCAGGCGCCGCTCCGGATTGACCGGTGAAGGCAGTTCCAGCGGTTCCTGCCCGGTCTTGGCCAGCCATGGCTGGATTTCCGGGTGGTGTTGCCAGACCCGCAGCGGTTGCAGGGTATCGCCGGGGCGCTGCAGGCCGAGCAGGGTGCCGGCGGCGCGATTGAACCAGCGTACGTGGTGGTCGGCGTTGTCCAGCAGCACCAGCGGATCGGGAAAGGCCATCGCCGAGCGGCGGAAACCCAGCAAGGCCAGATGGCTGCGCATCGCGCGCTGCTGTTGCTGGCGGGTGTGGGCGGCCAGATGCCGCGCCAGTTCGCCGAAGGTGCCCTGCTGCGGCAGCGCGCCGGGGGAAAGCTCACCGTGCAGGAAACGTTCCAGGCGCCGCGCCTGGCTGGCCTGCCAGATCACGATGCCGGCCAGGGCCACGGCCAGCGCCGCCAGCGGGTAGCCGATCATCAGGCCGACCAGAAAGGCCAGCGTGCAGACGATGGCGCCGGGCAGCCAGATGCGCCATATGCGTCGTGCCGCCGCCGGGGCGGCTGCGGAAGGGGAATGCGGGCTATGCGGGCGGGCGCTCACTGGTTGAGCGAGAAGCGGTAGCCGGCGCCGCGCACGGTCTGCACGAAGCCATCCAGTCCGGCCGGCTCCAGAGTCTTGCGCAGACGCCGGATGTGTACATCGACGGTGCGCTCTTCGACATAGACGTTGCCACCCCAGACGTGGTCCAGCAGTTGCGAACGGCTGTAGACGCGATCGGTGTGGCTCATGAAGAAGTGCAGCAGGCGGTATTCGGTCGGGCCGATCGAGATCGGGGTGTCGTTGGCGAACACGCGGTGCGCGGCGGCGTCGATGCGCAGCGGGCCGACCACCAGATTGCCGTGTTCGTCGGCATCCGAGCCGCGCCGCAGCACGGCACGGATGCGGGCAAGCAGTTCGCGTGCCGAAAACGGCTTGACGACATAGTCGTCCACGCCCGATTCGAGCCCGGCGACACGGTCGTTTTCTTCGCCGCGTGCGGTCAGCATGATGATCGGGATATCGCGGGTCAGGTCTTCGCGCCGCCAGCGCCGCACCAGATCGATGCCGCTCATGCCGGGCAGCATCCAGTCCAGCAGGATCAGGTCGGGGACCTTCTCGGCCAGCGCCAGACTGGCCTCCTTCTGGTCGCCGGCGTGCACCGGCAGGTAATCGGCCTTGCGCAGCGCAAAGGCGACCATGTCACGGATGGCAGGTTCGTCATCGACGATGAGAATGCGTTTTTGCATGTTCCGCTCGGGTTCGGCAGGCCATGCCACAGTAGACGACAGTTTTATTACCGTTGTGTTACCGAAGACGCAAGGCCGGTGCTTGCAGGCCGGTTTCAGCGTCCAGCCGGTTGCTGGCGCCGCGCTGGTTCTGGCGTTGCTGTTCAAGCGCGTCGGGCATGATCGAGGCGATCCGCGCATCGATCCGCGCGCGCTGGTAGAAATCCAGTTCCGGCGTGTTCTTCAGCCGTTGCAGCTGGCCCAGGGCATCATCGGCGCGGCCGTTGAGCCAGGCCACTTCGGCGTGTGCTTCGGCGGCGCGCACGGTGTCGCCGGCCACTTCGCTGGCGCGCGCGAAGGTGCGCTGGAAGGCCGGATCATGGCCATGCGCGGCCAGCAGCGGACGCAACAGTTCCTGCGCGGTGCGGGCCGCTTCGACATTGCCGTATTCGGCCAGCGCGGCGGCATAGCTGAGCGTGATCGCGGTGTTGTGCGGGCGCTCGCGCAGCAGCTTTTCGTAGCGTGCCTGCGAGGCCGCGCGCAGGCCGCTGCGGTGCTCGTTCTCGGCCTGCGCCAACTCGATCCAGTAAAGCTGCGGATAGGCCTGCGCCAGCTGCCCGAACTCGCTGCCGGCCTGCCGGCTCTGGCCGGCCAGGCTCAGCGCCAGGGCGTGGCCGTAGCGCTGCGCCGGGGTGAACGTGCTTTCATCGGCGTTGCGCAGGCGCTGGTATTCGGCAGCGGCCTCGGCTGCGCTGGCGGCGGTCAGCACGCGCAGGCGTTCGCGCGCCAGGCCGAACAGTTCCGGCGCCAGCGTGGTATCGCTGATCGCCTCGGTGACGTAGTCGGGCAGCAGCGGATTGGGTTGGCGGCGCGGAGCGGCAAGCGCGAAGGACGAGCTGCATGGGGCGACGGAACGGTTGCCGGGTGTGTCTTCGGACGAATCCTGCAGCGGGCTGCACGTGCTGCCGATCTGCTCGGCGCGTGCCTTGGCCTCGCTGATGCGGGTGGTGGTGACCGGGTGCGAGCGCAGGTATTCGGGCAGTTGTGCGCCGCCGGTGTTGCCGCGCATCTGGCGTTCCATGCGGGCAAAGAAATCGGCCATCGCCACCGGCTCGTAGCCGGCGCGCGCCAGGGTCTGGATGCCGAGGCGGTCGGCTTCGTGCTCGTTGGAGCGGGTGTAGTTGATCTGGCGTTGCGCCATCAGCGACATGCCGCCAGCGATCGCGGCCTGGATGCCGTCGCCGCTGCCGCTCTGCGAGGCTGCCAGGATGGCGCCGAGCATGCCGAGCATGATCGGCAGCTGGTCGCGCTGGGCCTGTTCCACCGCACGCAGTACGTGGCGCTGGGTGACATGGGCGATTTCGTGCGCCAGCACCGCAGCCACTTCGTCCTCGCGTTCGGCGGTCAGGATCAGGCCGGCATTGGTGCCGATGTAACCGCCGATCGTGGCGAAGGCGTTGACCTGGCGCGAGCGCATCAGGAAAAAGGTGAAGGCTTGCCGCGGCTGATCGCTGCGCGAGGCCAGGCGATAGCCCAGGGCCTCGATATAGCCTTCCAGCAGCGGGTCATCGAGCACCATGCCGTAGCCGCGCAGTTGCCGTACCATCATCCCGCCGTAGGCCCGTTCCTGCGCGGGGGTCAGCAGTTCGCCGGCCGAGGAACCCATGTCCGGCAGGGTGCCCGTGTCCTGCGCAACGGCCAGCGGCAGGGCGGCGGAAAGGGCGACACAGAGCAACCAGCGTTTCATCGTGGATCAGGAATCCCGTGGTGGAGGGGCGATCATCGCGTGGCGGCGGAAAACCCGCGTTAACTGCTTGTAAACCCCGACATCGGGGACAATGGCGGCTGCTGCTTACCACTTCAAGTTGTTGCGGAGTCCTGATGAACAAGGTCCTGATGTATACCACCCGTGTCTGCCCGTACTGCGTGTCGGCCAAGCAGTTTCTTGCGCGCAAGGGCGTGGAGGTCGAGGAAGTGCGGATCGACGAGGATCCTGCGCGGCGCGCCGAGATGTTCGAGCGGGTCAAGCGCACCTCGGTGCCGCAGATCTTCGTGGGCGATACCCATGTGGGCGGCTTCGACGACATGGTCGCGCTGGACCGCAAGGGTGAGCTGGACCCGCTGCTGGCCACGCTGAGGGAATGAGGGCAGGAGCCGGCTGTCGCCAGCGGCGGTTCGCGTTGCGGCCGCCGCTACTGTCGCGCAGTGCGGTCAGTCCAGCCTGACGGCGACGGTGCGACGCAATTCCGCATCCCAGCCGGCGAGACGGCGCAGGCCGATCTCGGAGAACTCGATGGCATCGCCATCATCCAGTTCCAGCCGGCAGATCGACGGAGTGGCGGCACTCAGCCCACCGGGCAGGTCGCATTGCAGCCTGGCCTGGCCGTCGGCTTCGTGCAGCACGAAGCCGCCTTCGAACTCTTCGCTGCGGGAAAAATGCAGCCAGCGGCTGTCGCGCTCGCTGGCCTGGCTGCCGGCCACCAGCCAGTGGCCGAGCAGGGCTTCGCCCGGGTTCTGCGCGAAGCTGAAGCGGGTGATCGACAGCGGTTTCAGTTCCAGCGCGGTGCCGCCCGCGTCCACACGTGAGAACCACAGCACCGCGCGCGAGGGGCTCTGCACTTCGACATCGACCCAGCCGCTGAAGCGGATCGATTCGGGCGCGGCATAGCCGGAAAACGGCCCGGCGCCGCCTTCGAACTGGCCCAGCTCCAAGCGCGCAATGCCATCGTGCAGCTCACCGGCGCCGAAGTACCAAGCCGAACGGCCCTCCGCGTCGTAACCCATCGCGCTCAGGCTGATCAGCCCGGCCTGGGTTTCCACCGATAGGCCCAGACCCGGGCCGCCGTCGAATTCGCCGCCTTGTTCGGCCCACCAGAAGCCGGTTTCCAGCGTGGCGGCGGTTTGGGTGCCGTCCTGCAGCAGCGCGAAGCCGGCCAGACGGCCGGATGAGCCATCGGCATCTTCGATCAGCAGGCGCACCCGGTGGATGCCTTCGCCGGGCAACAGTTGCTGGGGTTCGAACGCCTCCGTACTGAAGGCATAGGGTGTGGGCGTGCTGCGGCAGCCGGCGCTTTCACGCACCGCCAGCAGCCGGACATCGCGGCCCTGGCTGGAAACCGAGGCCAGTTGCGGCGTGCAGGTGTCCGGCCAGATGCCGCTGACTTCCAGCCGCAGCTGCGTGGCGGAGACAGGGTCGGGCACCACCACGATGCGGGCCGGCTCGAATGCGGCCGCCAGCGCCGGCAGGAGCAGCAGAAGCATGAACGCCAGCAGGTGGATCGACAAAGGTCGCATGGCCGCAACTGTACCGCACTGTCGGCATGGACGATAATGGTTGATTGATGTGGCCGGGATTTTTCCGGCGGCTCGCATTCCCATTCAGCAAAAAACGAGGACCAGTGACGATGAAGCCAACGATTGCGGTAATCCGGGGTGACGGTATCGGCCCGGAGATCATGGAGGCCACGTTGTCGGTGCTCGATGCGATGGAACTGGGCCTGGGCTACGAGTTCGTCGAAGCCGGTCTGGGCGCCTACGAGAAGGAAGGCGAACTGCTGCCGGCCAAGACCCTGGAAACCATCGAACGCCTCGGCGTGGCGCTCAAGAGCCCGCTGACCACGCCGGTGGGCGAGGGCTTTTCCTCGATCAACGTCGCGCTGCGCCGCCGCTTCGACCTGTACGCCAACGTGCGCCCGGCGATTTCCTTCCCCAACACCCAGGCGCGCTATCAGGGCATCGACATCATCACGGTGCGCGAGAACACCGAGGGCGCCTATATCGGTGAAGGACAGGCGCTGTCGGCCGATGGCGAAGTCGCCACGCTGACCCAGAAGATCACCCGCAAGGGCTCCGAGCGCATCGTGCGCTATGCCTTCGAACTGGCCCGTTCGGCCGGCCGCAAGAAGGTCACCGTGGTGCACAAGGCCAACATCCTGAAGACCACTTCGGGCCTGTTCCTGCGCGTGGCGCGCGAAGTCGCGGCGCAGTATCCGGATATCGAGTTCAACGAGATGATCGTCGACAACACCTGCATGCAGCTGGTGATGTGGCCCGAGCAGTTCGACGTGATCGTCACCACCAACCTGTTCGGCGACATCATTTCCGACCTGTGCGCCGGTCTGGTCGGTGGCCTGGGCCTGGCGCCGGGCGCCAACATCGGCAAGGACGCGGCGATCTTCGAAGCCGTGCACGGCACCGCACCGGATATCGCCGGTCAGGGTCTGGCCAATCCGGTGTCGCTGATGCTGGGTGCCGCGCAGATGCTCGGCCACTTGAACATGGAGCAGGACGCCCAGCGTCTGCGCCACGCCATCGTGGCGGCGATGGAAGCACGCGACAGCCTCACCCGTGATCTGGGCGGCAGTGGTTCCACGATGGACTTTGCCCGCGCGATCGCGCGCCGCGTCACCGCCTGACGCCTGATGTGTTCACCGGCGTGGCGCGCATGCCACGCCGGTCAGCTTCTCCCGTCCTTGCCACAGTTCAGCGGCCTTGCCAGCCGTGGCCCAGTACCGAGACCTGGCTGCTGCCGGGGCGGATGGCATGTTCAAGCGCGCCGAACACGTAATCGCCGGCTGCCTCGCACGCGCTTTTGATGTCATGGCCCAGCGCCAGGTTCGCGGCGATCGCGGCCGACAGCGTGCAGCCGGTGCCATGGCCATCCACGTCCAGACGCGGCCGGGTGAAGCTGTGCAACTGCGCCCCATCCAGCAGCACGTCGACCACATCGTCCGTGGGCCGATGGCCGCCCTTCATCAGCACCGCCATGGCGTCATGCGTGCGCAGTTCGTGCGCCGCCTGCTGCATCTGTTCCAGTGACTGGATCGGATGGCCGACCAGCAACTCGGCTTCGTGCAGGTTCGGAGTCAGCACCCGGGTCAATGGAAAAAGCCGCTCGCGGATCGCGCGGATCGCGTCCGCTTCCAGCAGGCGCGCGCCGGAGGTGGCGACCATCACCGGGTCCAGCACCAGGTTGCGCACCTCGTGGGCGATCAGCGCGTCGGCCACCGTTTCGACGACCTGGGCATTGGCCAGCATGCCGAGCTTGACCGCGCCGATGCGGAAGTCGTCGAACAGCACGTCGATCTGGGCACGCAGGAAATCCAGCGGCGGCACATGCACCGCACTGACACCACGGGTGTTCTGCGCAGTCAGCGCCGCGATCGCGGTCAGGCCGTGCACGCGGTGCGCGGCGAAGGTCTTCAGATCGGCCTGGATGCCGGCACCGCCGCCGGAGTCGGAGCCGGCGATGCTCAGTACCGAAACGGGGCGAAAATCAGTGGGGTGTTGTTCCATTGCAACAGTCCAGCAGCAGAATGTGGCTAAAAAGTCCGGCCCGGTTCGGGAAACGGCTTGAAAGCGTGATTTGTCGCGTTGACGCGGTGTTGTTTGTTCACCATACTTGCGCCCGACATGGCTTCCATCCATCCATGAACACGATTCCGGCTCCTTCCCCGCTCAAGCGTACCGCCCTGGCTCTGGCCTGTGGCACGGTGTTTCTTGTCGCCCAGCCGGCGCTGGCCGCCGGTTCCGGTGCTGAAGCCTGGCGCGACTACGCGCGGCGCAGCATGATGCCCGATTATGCGTGGAACGATGCACCATCGGCGCAGAGCCTGGCGCCGACGCTGCGCGATGCGGTCCTGGGCGCGCAGCGGCAATCGCTGACGATGTGGCTTTCCGCTGATGCCGCCAGCTCGGTCCAACGCAGCCTGACGTTGTCATTCGGTGGCGCCGCCGGCCTGCACGCGCCCCTTGCCGCACCCGCCACGGTGGCACAGCCACTGGATCTGGATGCCCGCGTTTCGCCGCTGCACAGCCGCTTCCTGGACGCCACCTTCGAACAGGACTTCGGCCGCAGCAGCCGCTTCAGCGTCTCGGCGCTGGTGGCCAGCCAGTATTTCGCCACGCCGGGCTTCGGCCTGTTGCAGGGCATGATGTCCGAGCCGGCACTGCAGCGGATCCACGATGTGCGGCCGGGCTATTCCGAGTCCAGCCACGGCCAGGGCATGGGCGCCAGCGTGTACCAGTCGCTGGGACAGGATCTGGCCTGGCGTCTGGCGGCGCAATCCAGGCTGGACATGGGTACGTTCGAATCGGTGCGCGGCATCCACGCCGAACCGGGCGACTTCGATCTGCCCGGCCGGGTCGGTGCGCAACTGGAATGGAACGCATCGGCCAATACCGTCCTCGCCGCCGGTGTGGAACGGGTCTTCTACAGCGACATCACCCCGTTCACCAGTCCGGCGCTGCCGGCCCGCCTGCTGTCGCTGATGGCCGATGGCCATGCGCCGGCGTTCGAATGGCGCGATCTGACCGTCTATTCGCTGGAAGGCCGGGTTTCACACGGCACCGCCGGACAGTGGGTGCTGCGCTACACCACCCGCCAGCAGCCTTCACCCAGCGCCGACCTGTACCGCCGGGCACTGGACAGCGAATACACCAACCGCAACTTCGTGCTGGGCTATCGTCACGGCCTCGGGCAGTGGGGACAGGTCGCGGTGATGGCCAGCTATGCGCCGTCGATGGCCTTCCTCGGCGCCGGTCCGGTGTTTTCACCGGCCAGCACCTATGCGCGCGGCGCGCGGGCCGAAGTCGAAGCCCGCTGGGTGCTGCCGTTCTGACAGCGGCCTGATGCACCGCCCCGCAGCGCGAGGCGGCAGCAGGATTCCGTTGACGGTTTTCAGTCGCGGCCGGCCGGCAGCGTGCTTCCAGCTGCTTGCGGATGTGCATCCGGGGTGTGTTCCAGCCGTGTCGGCGCAGCGTGACGCCGTCCTTCCCTTGCGCCTTGCAGGCGGTGCTATCGTCCCCATCTAGGGGCGATACGGCAGTCTCCGCTGCCGCCCTGTGACATGGAGAGTTTTGATGTCCGATATCCCGTTGACCGAGCCTTCCGAACTGCCGGTGCTGCCCCTGCGCGATGTGGTGGTCTATCCGCATATGGTGATCCCGCTGTTCGTCGGGCGGGAAAAGTCGATGCGTGCGCTGGATGTGGCGATGGAACGCGACAAGCGCATCCTGCTGGTGGCCCAGACCAGTCCCGAAGTGGATGATCCCGGCGCCGCCGACCTGTACCAGATGGGTACCGTGGCGCAGGTGCTGCAACTGCTGAAGCTGCCCGATGGCACCGTCAAGGTGCTGGTCGAGGGCATCAGCCGCGCGCACGTGGCTGATTGTGCCGAGCGTGAAGGTGCGCTGTCGGCCACCGCGATGCCGGTCCAGTCCACCAGCGAGCGCGAAGAGCGCGAACTGGAAGTGACGCTGCGTTCACTGCTGTCGCTGTTCGAGCAGTACGTCAAGATGAACCGCAAGATTCCGCCCGAGCTGCTGTCCACGCTGGGCGGTATCGACGACCCCAGCCGCCTGGCCGACACCATCGCCGCGCATCTGGCGATCCGCCTGTCGGACAAGCAGACCCTGCTGGAAAACCTCGAAGTCGGCGCCCGTCTGGAGCAGCTGATCGGCTTCGTCGATGGTGAAATCGATGTGCAGCAGCTGGAAAAGCGCATCCGCGGCCGGGTCAAGTCGCAGATGGAGAAAAGCCAGCGCGAGTACTACCTGAACGAACAGATGAAGGCGATCCAGAAGGAGCTGGGCGATCTGGACGAACAGCCCAACGAGCAGGAAGACCTGGCGCGCA
This sequence comes from Denitratimonas organivorans, assembly GCF_037478135.1. Taxonomy (NCBI): domain Bacteria; kingdom Pseudomonadati; phylum Pseudomonadota; class Gammaproteobacteria; order Lysobacterales; family Lysobacteraceae; genus Denitratimonas; species Denitratimonas organivorans. The sequence goes on along the minus strand of NZ_JBBHDV010000008.1, from coordinate 62,168 downwards.
AGATCGCCGAAGCCAAGATGCCCAAGGCGGTCGAAACCAAGGCCAAGGCCGAACTCAACAAGCTCAAGCAGATGTCGCCGATGTCGGCTGAAGCCACTGTGGTGCGCAACTACATCGACTGGCTGGTCGGGGTGCCGTGGAGCAAGCGCAGCAAGGTGCGGCGCGATCTCAAGCAGGCCCAGAACGTGCTTGATGCGGACCATTACGGCCTGGAAAAGGTCAAGGAGCGCATCCTCGAATACCTCGCGGTGCAGGCCCGCGTGCGCCAGATGAAAGGCCCGATCCTGTGCCTGGTCGGCCCGCCGGGCGTGGGCAAGACCTCGCTTGGCCAATCGATCGCCAAGGCCACCAACCGCAAGTTCGTGCGCATGAGCCTGGGCGGCGTCCGCGACGAAGCCGAAATCCGAGGCCACCGCCGCACCTATATCGGTTCGATGCCCGGCAGGCTGGTGCAGAACCTGAGCAAGGCCGGCACCCGCAATCCGCTGTTCGTGCTCGATGAAATCGACAAGATGAGCAACGACTTCCGCGGCGATCCGGCCGCAGCGCTGCTGGAAGTGCTGGATCCGGAGCAGAACCACAATTTCAACGACCATTACCTGGAGGTCGATCTGGACCTGTCCGAGGTGATGTTCGTGGCCACCGCCAACTCGCTCAACATCCCCGGCCCGCTGCTGGACCGCATGGAAGTGATCCGCATCCCCGGCTATACCGAGGACGAGAAGATCGCGATCGCCACCAACTACCTGCTGCCCAAGCAGATCAAGGGCAACGGGCTCAAGCCCGAGGAAATCAAAGTCGGGATCGAGGCGATCCGCGAGATCGTGCGCTATTACACGCGCGAATCCGGGGTGCGTGGGCTGGAGCGGGAAATCTCCAAGATCTGCCGCAAGGTGGTCACGCAGATCGCACTGGCCGGACCGAAGCCGGTGCGCAAGGGACGCCGCAAGGAGACCGGCATCCGCATCACGCCGGCCAATATCGACACCTATCTGGGCGTGCGCCGTTACGACTTCGGTCGTGCCGAAGAGCAGGCCGAAGTCGGTCTGGTCACCGGCCTGGCCTGGACCGAAGTCGGCGGTGATCTGCTGCAGATCGAAGCCAGCCTCATGCCGGGCAAGGGCGGTCTGCTGCATACGGGCCAGCTGGGCGACGTGATGCAGGAATCGGTCAAGGCTGCACTGACCGTGGTGCGTTCGCGCGCCGAGCGTCTCGGTCTTGACCCGGAGTTCCACCAGAAGCACGACATCCATGTGCACGTGCCCGAAGGCGCCACGCCCAAGGACGGCCCCAGTGCCGGTATCGCGATGTGCACCGCACTGGTATCGGCGCTGAGCCGCGTGCCGGTGAAGGCCGATGTGGCGATGACCGGTGAAATCACCCTGCGCGGTCGCGTGCTTCCGATCGGCGGGCTGAAGGAAAAGCTGCTGGCGGCGCTGCGTGGTGGCATCCAGACCGTGCTTATCCCGCAGGAGAACGAGAAGGATCTGGCCGACATTCCGAAGAACGTTACCGCCGGCCTCAAGATCATCCCGGTGCGGTGGATCGACGAGGTGCTGGACCTGGCCCTGACCCAGCCGCTGCTGCCCAAACTGCACGGCCAGGGTGTGGCGACGGTGGAGAATGTTTCCGGCAAGACCGGCCCGGTACCGTCACGGGCACATTGATGCGCGGATCCGATTGACGCGGCAAGGCAACTGTGCATTGCCGCGTTATCGGCTCAAAACCGCATGGCACAAGGAAAATCGTATTGCGTGGTGCCCGGGTCGCTGGTATAAATCCAGCCCACCCGGGAGTTGGTGCAGGATGCACACCACGGTGGGATTGGTTGCTGCGCCCGCGCTCACGTCGAGGCTGCACGTTGCCGACACAACACAAACTGCGAAAACCTGAATTCGTACACTGGAGTGACAAATCAAATGAACAAGGCTGACTTTGTAAACGCCGTGGCTGCCGAGGCCGAGCTCTCCAAGACCGACGCCGCCAATGCGGTCGACGCCATCATCGAAGTCGTGAAGAAGGCCCTGAAGAAGGGCGACAGCGTGTCGCTGGTCGGCTTTGGCACCTTCGAAGTGCGCAAGCGCGCCGCCCGTACCGGCCGCAATCCGCGCACCGGCGAGACCATCAAGATCAAGGCATCGAAGATTCCTTCGTTCAAGGCTGGCAAAGCTCTGAAAGATGCTGTAAACTGAGCGTCTTCGCAGGGTGCTTAGCTCAGCGGTAGAGCGTCGCCCTTACAAGGCGAGGGTCGGGGGTTCGAAACCCTCAGCACCCACCAAAGCACCATGCAGCGTCAAAGCGCGGAGTGGTAGTTCAGTCGGTTAGAATACCGGCCTGTCACGCCGGGGGTCGCGGGTTCGAGTCCCGTCCACTCCGCCACTATGCCGAGGGCGCCTGATAGCAGGCGCCCTCTTTTTTTGTCCGACGCGGTCGTGCCGCCGGGTGCGGCGCGTCCCCATATGCGAGCGATGGTTCCGCCCGATGTTGCAGATTCTTCGTGAAAAGACTACAGGCTGGGTTGCGATTGCGGTCCTGCTGGTCCTGGCCGTCCCGTTCGCCTTTTTCGGCGTCGAGAACTACTTCCAACAGCGGGTGCCGACCTATGTGGCCAAGGTCAACGACACCGAAATCAGCCAGGATCAGTTCCGCGAACGTTTCGAGGACTACCGCAGCCGCATGCGGCAGATGCTCGGCGAACGCTACGACGCCCGCGAATTCGATACCCCGATCGTCAAACGTCAGGTGCTGGAAAGCCTGATTGACGAGCAGGTGCTGCGCCAGGCCGCGCACAAGTACGGGCTGGTGGTGTCGCCGACCATGCTGCAGCAGGAAATCGCCGGGATTGATGCTTTCCACGTCAACGGCCAGTTCAGTCCCGACCAGTACCGCATGGTGCTGGCCGGTGCCGGCATGTCCCCGCGCATCTTTGAACAGCGCATGGCGCAGGACCTGGTCACCCGTGCCCTGCCGCGCAGCATCAGCGCCAGCAGCATCGTCACCGATGCCTATGTCGATCGCTTCCTGGCCCTGCGCGACCAGACCCGCAGCTTCGACTACCTCCTGCTGCCGGCACCCGATGCTGAAGCCATCGGCGAGATCAGCGAAGCCGATCTGGCCGCCTACCACGAGAGCCACACCGACCAGTACCAGAGCCAGGAAACCGTATCGATTGAATACGTCGAACTGGACGTCAGCAAGCTGGAGCTTGATGAAAGCGTCGATGAGCTGACGCTGCGCGAACGCTACGAACAGAACAAGCACCGCTATATCGAACCCGAGCAGCGCCTGGCTTCGCACATTCTGATCCAGACCGATGCCAATGCCGACGCCGCCGCACAGCAGGAAGCGCAGGCGCGTGCCGCCGAACTGGTGCAACAGGCGCGTGCCGAAGGCGCGGATTTCGCGGAATTGGCGCGCACCAGCTCCGATGACCCCGGCTCCAAGGCCATCGGCGGTGACCTGGGCTGGATCGAGCAGGGCGTGACCGAGCCGGCCTTCGAAGAGGCGCTGTTCGCGATGCAGCCCGGCATCAGCGACCCGGTCAAGGGCAGCGACGGCTGGCACGTGATCTGGTTGCGCGAGGTGCGCGAATCCAGCGGCAAGGCATTCGAGGATGTGAAGACCGAGTTGGAAAAGGAATACTTGGAGTCCGAGCGCGAGCGCGCTTTCAGTGAGCGTTCCGGGCAACTGGTCGAAGCGATTTACCGTGATCCGACCACGCTGGACACTGCCGCCGCCGAACTGGGCTTGACGGTGCAGAAGGCCGGTCCGTTTACCCGGGCAGGTGGTGCCGGTATTGCCGCCAATCCGGATGTGCTGCGTGCGATGTTCTCCGACAGCGTCATGCGGGAAGGGCTGGTCAGCGATCTGATCGAACTTTCACCCAGCCACGGCCTGGTGTTGCGCGTCACCGAGCATTCGCCGGCCGCGACCCGTCCGCTGGACGAAGTGCGTCATCTGGTCGAAGCCGCGGTGCGTGAGCAGCGTCTGGATGAACTGGGCGCTGCGGCGCTGGACAAGGCACGCGAGCAGGTCACCTCGCTGGAATCGTTGCGTGAATACGCGCAGGCCAACGAACTGGAAATCCAGAGCGCGGAAGGCGTCGGGCGCAATGCCGCCACGGTGGATCCGGTGATCAATGCCGCAGCGTTCAAGCTGGCGCATCCGGAAGCCGGCAGCAGTGTCATCGGCGATGCCGCGCTGGCCGGTGGTGTCAATGCACTGATTGCACTGACGGCGGTCACCGACGGTGACGTGTCCACGGTCGAAGCCGGTACCCGCGACATGCTCAAGCAGCAGCTTGCGCAGTCGATCGGCACGCTGGAGGCCAGCGAACTGGTCAAGGCGCTGCGCCGCGAGGCGGAGATCCAGGTGGTCGAGTCGCGTCTGTAAGCAGCGCGGCCGTCAGTCACCGCGCACCGCGCGGAACTCCGGTTCCAGAAAACGCAAAACCCGGCAGCTGCCGGGTTTTTGCTTTTTCAGCTTCGGGAAAAGCGCGACGGCAGCCTGGATGGTGGCCGCCGCACCGGGCGGATCAGTCCAGCCCGGTCATGCCCAGGATGTTGTAACCGCAATCGACATAGGTGATTTCACCGGTCACACCGGCGGCAAGATCCGAACACAGGAAGGCGCCGACATTGCCGACATCCTCGATCGTGACGTTTCGGCGCAGCGGCGCCTGATCCGCCACATGGGTCAGCATCTTGCGCAGATTGCCCACGCCCGAGGCGGCCAGGGTTTTGATCGGGCCGGCCGAAACCGCGTTGACGCGGGTGCCTTCCGGGCCCAGGTTCATCGCCAGATAGCGCACCGAAGCTTCCAGCGCGGCCTTGGCCACGCCCATCACGTTGTAGTTCGGCAGTGCACGCTCGGAACCCAGATAGGTCAGCGTCAGGATGCTGCCGTTGCGGCCCTGCATCATCGGGCGCGCAGCCTTGGCCAGTGCTGCCAGGCTGTAGGCGGAAATATCCAGCGCGATACCGAAACTCTCGCGTGTGAGATTGTCGACGAAGCCGCCGTCCAGGGTTTCACGCGGTGCGAAGCCGACCGAGTGCACCAGGATGTCGAAGCCATCCCAGTGCTGGCCGAGCTGTTCGAACAGCGTTTCGATCTGCGCATCATCGGCCACGTCCAGCGGCAGCACGAGCTTGGAACCGTACTCGGCGGCTGCCTCTTCCACGCGCGACTTGAGCTTGTCGTTCTGGTAGGTGAAGGCCAGTTCGGCGCCTTCGCGGCGCATGGCCTCGGCGATGCCGTTGGCGATCGAGCGCTGGCTGGCGATGCCGACGATCAGCGCACGTTTACCGGCAAGAAATCCCATGAAGCGTACTCCTGAAAGTGTGGACGGAGGGGTGTCCGTCCGGGTGGATGGATGCATTTGCGCGGCAGCCTGGAGACTGCGGCGCAAAAGTGCGGAAACCGGGGTGGCAAGTGTGACGCCTGCGCCGTCAGGGTGCCAGCTTCAGGCGCTGGCCGGGGCGTAGGATCGAGCGCCCATCCAGGCCATTGAGCGACATCAGCGTGGCCAGCCGGATGCCGTGGCGGCGTGCGATCGCACCCAGCGTATCGCCACTGCGCACCACATAATTTCCACTCGCGCTTGCAGGCGAGGCGGGTGCGGGCGCAGGCGGCAGTTCGAACTGCTCGAAGCGCGGGCTCAGCGATTCGGGCAGCAGCAAGTGGCGTGGTGCGTTGCGCGTGATGTAGCCGTCACGAAAGCCCGGATTCAACCATTCCAGCAGGCCCGGTGGCAGCTCGCGGTCGCGCGCGATTGCCGCCAGGCTGGATTGACCGGCGGGCAACTGGATGCGCACCAGCGGATCGACCCGGGTGTCGTCAGGCAGCGTCAGATCGAAGCGTTCCGGCTGCGCCAGCAGGCAGGCCAGCGCCTTCATCTTGGCCACATGCGCATAGCTGGAGGCCGGCAGACCCGCAGGCAGGCGCGCATCGGCGGAAAAGCGTACGTCCGGCTGGTTTTCCAACTGCTTCTTCAGGCGGTAGGGGCCGGCGTTGAAGCCCAGCACGGCCAGCTTCCAGTCGCCGAACTGGTTCTGCATATCGCCCAGATAGCGCAGCGCGGCGTCGGTGGAAGCCAACGGATCCAGGCGGCCGTCGAACGCCGGGCTGAGTGGCAGGTCGAAATGCTCCGCAGTGGAGCGGCCGAACTGCCACAGGCCCAGGTGATCGCCGGCACCGCGCGCATCCGGGCGGTAGCCGCTTTCCACGATCGGCAGCAAGGCGTATTCGCCGGGCAGGCGGTAGCGGTCCAGTTCGTCCAGCGCCAGGCCGATCAGAGGCAGGGCCTGTTCGATTTGCTGAGCGAAACCGCGTGGCGAGCGCGCATAGATGTCCTGCCATCGGTGTACCAGTGGATCGGCCACGCAGGGCGGGTCGACCAGACGCTCGCGCAGACGTTGCAGCACTTCCGCACCGGTGCGTGGCGATGCCGGTTCAGGCAGCAGGAATGTCGGCGGCGGTGGCTCGGCGGCCTTGGCTGTGCTGGCTGAAACCGGGGATTGAACCTCGGGAGCCGCAGGCGCGTCGATGTCCTGTGCCGGGCGCGGTGGTGTCATCTGGCAGGCCGCCAGCGCAAGGCACAGCAGCAGCATCGGCAGCGAACGCAGGCGCATCATGCGGCGCGGAATCCGTCCTTCCAGGCCCGCAATGCGGCGAAGGTGGCCACTTCATCGCCCGGGTCGCTGCCGCAATGACGTGCCACCGCGTGCGCCACGCTGACCTGATCGCAGCGCAGGAAGGGATTGGTCGCCCGTTCACTGGCGATGGAGACAGGCAGCGTTGGTTGGCCTTGTCCGCGTGCTGCACGGGCCTGCGCCAGCCGCTCGACCAGTGCCGGGTTGCCCGGTTCCACCACCTGCGCGAAAGCCGCATTGGCCAGCGTGTATTCGTGCCCGCAACAGACCCGGGTGTCATCCGGCAGTGCCGCCAGACGTTGCAGCGAGACAAGCATTTGCGCAGGCGTGCCTTCGAACAGGCGTCCGCAGCCCAGGCTGAACAGGGTATCGCCGGTGAACGCCACGCCATGCCCGACATAGGCCACATGGCTGAGGGTGTGGCCGGGCAGATGCATCGTGGAAAACGTCAGGCCGGCGTCGGGCAGCTCAATCGCATCACCCTCGGCCACGCGGACATCGGCGCAGCTGATGCGCGCATCGTCCGGGGCGTAGACCGGGATGCCGAAATGTTCGGCCAGCTCGGCTGCACCGCCGATGTGGTCGGGATGGTGGTGGGTCAGCAGGATTGCGCAGGGCGACAGGCCGCTGTCCTGTCGGGCCAGCACCGGCGCGGCTTCGCCCGGATCGACAATCACGCTGCGGCCGCTGCTTCCGGTCATCAGCCAGATGTAGTTGTCGTTCAGCGCCGGCAGGGCAACAAGTTGGAACATGGGGCGGGTAGACTTCGCGATTGTTTCTGGATGTGCGTGCACGATGCCGGCAGCTCCCACATCGCGTCAACCTGAAAGCCCGCCGTCATGGTTCGACAGCGGGCGCGGCAGTGCGATGCTCAACGCCGAACACGCGCTGCTGATGCCGATGATCGTGCGCGCCACCGGCAGCAACAGTTGTCTGGTGCTGCCCAGCGCCGCCGCGGCCGAGTGCGCGCCGGCCACGCTGATGCGCAACGAGGTGCGGATGTGGTGCGATGCGCGTGGCTGGCATCGTGCCGGCCGGGAGGAGGGAGTGGACAGCCCGTTGCCGCTGGCGCGCAGCATTGATCTGTTGCTGGCCAGCCATGTGCTGTCGGCGTCGGAGGATGCGGCGCTGCGGATGAGCGAAATCGCGCGTCTGATGGTGCCGGGCGGGGTCGTGCTGATCGTTGAGTTCAGTCCGTACTCGCCGTATCGCTGGCATTGGCACGGACATGTTCCGGCACCGTTGCCATTGTCGCGCTGTACCGAGCTGGCCGCTGCCGCCGGGCTTGAAGTGACGGCCACTTACGCGCTCAGCCCCGGCATTTCGCAGCAGCGCCCCGGCTTGCTGGCGCGGCGTGGCTGGCGACCAATGTCGTGGTTGCCGCTGCCGGCCTATGTGGTGCGTGCCAGAAAGCATGCAGCGGGTCTTACCCCGGTCGGCCCGATCGTGCCGGTCGGCTTTTCATTGGAGTATCCACAGGCATGAAAAACGAATCGGACCTTTCCACGCAGCAGGCAGCAGCGACGGAGCAGGTTCTGATCCACACCGACGGCGCCTGTCTGGGCAATCCCGGCCCCGGCGGCTGGGGCGCGCTGTTGCAGTTTCGCGGGCGCGAGCGTGAACTGTCCGGCGGCGAGCCGGATACCACCAACAACCGCATGGAGCTGATGGCCGCGATCATGGCGCTGGAGGCGTTGAGCCGTCCCTGCCAGGTGCGCCTGCGCACCGATTCGCAGTATGTGCGCCAGGGCATCACCGAATGGATGCCGCGCTGGATCGCACGTGGCTGGCGCACCGCCGGTGGCGGCCAGGTCAAGAACCAGGATCTGTGGCGGCGCCTGCAGCAGGCCGCCGCCGCACACACGATCCAGTGGGAATGGGTGCGCGGCCATGCCGGTGATCCGGGCAACGAGCATGTGGATGGACTGGCGCGTGCCGCCGCCGAGGCGATGCGTGCACGGCCGCCGCTGGCGGCATCATGAGACAACAGGATTCGGCCGTGTCGGTCGGGTGCGCAGCGACGCAGGTGAAGCAATGAGACAGATAGTTCTGGATACCGAAACCACCGGCCTGGAAGTGAAGGCCGGCAACCGGGTGATCGAAATCGGCTGCGTCGAACTGCTCGAACGCCGCCCCAGCGGGCGTAACTTCCACCGCTATCTGAATCCGGACCGCGACAGCGAGCCTGGCGCGCTGCGGGTGCACGGGCTGACCACCGAATTCCTGTCCGAACAGCCCCGTTTCGATGAGGTTGTGGACGAGTTCCTGGACTTCATTGATGGCGCGGAGCTGGTGATCCACAACGCGCCCTTCGACCTGGCCTTCCTCGATGCCGAACTGGAGCGCTGCACGCCCGGCCGCGGCCGCACTCTGGATCACGCTGCCGGCGTGGTCGATACCCTGGTGATGGCGCGTGAAATGTTCCCGGGCCAGCGTGTGACGCTGGATGCGCTGTGCCGGCGCTTCGACGTGGACGCCAGCCACCGCGAATTGCACGGCGCGCTGCTGGACGCCGGCCTGCTGCTGGATGTCTATCTGGCGCTGACTTCGGGCCAGTACGACCTGGCGCTGGGCAGCAACGAACCCGATCTCTCGCAGCGCGTGGTGCGCAGCCTTGACGTGGCAGCCTTGCAGGTGCGCGTGGTGCAGGCCAGCAGCGCTGAACAGGCCTTGCACGACGCGCGTCTGGCAGCGCTGGAAAAGGCCTCCGGCGTGCGGCTGTGGCCAGGCACGGCGGCCGGTTGAGGCGCAGGCCGGTATGCTCCGCAGCAGCAAAAAACCGACCGAACAGGTCCCCGGCTACCGCATCCTGCGGCTTCTGGGTGAAGGCGCCACCGGCGTGGTCTATCACGCGATCCAGGACGGCACCGATCGCGAAGTGGCGCTGAAGCTGTTCCAGCTGCCCGACAGCCCGGACGATCCGGGTTTCCGCGACGAGGTCGAGCACGAACGCCGTATCGCCGCCATGCTGCGCCACCGCAACCTGGCGCGCCTGCATGCCGCCGGCGAGCACGGTGGACGCCACTGGCTGGCCTGGGAATACCTTTCCGGCGACACGCTGTCAGCCCGCATCGCGCGCGGCATGGCGCCGGCGGCGGTGCTGGATGTGTTGCGCGACGTGATCCGCGGCCTGGCACACGCGCATGAACGCGGCATCGTGCACGGCGATGTGAAGCCGGGAAACATCCTGTTTCGTGCCTCGAATGAAGCCGTACTGGTGGATTTCGGTGTCGCCGGCGTCGGCCGCCCCGGAGATGGCCGGGCGCTGGTCCACGGCGGCACGCCCGATTACATGAGCCCGGAACAGGCCGGCGGCGAAGCGATCGACGCACGTTCGGATTACTACAGCCTGGGCGTGGTGCTGCACGAAATGCTGACCGGGCGGCTGCCGTTCCCGTCCGAACCGCAGGAATCGGTTGCACGGCGTGACCGCCAGCCACCGGCCCTGCCGCCTCAGCGGCAATGGTTGCAGCCGTTGCTGGATGCGCTGCTGGCGCCGGAGCCTCAGGACCGGCCCGGCAGTGCTGCGGAACTGCTGGAACTGCTGGCCTCGCTGTGCGCCGCCGCGCCGGAAGCGGCCGGCATCGGCCAGCGTGCCGGCCGCAGCGAAATCGCCGATGCACCGTTGACCATTCGCGGCCTGCCGCAAACCCGCCGCAGCTGGCGGCGTCCGCTGGTGTTCGCGGCGCTGGCCGCGCTGCTGCTCGTGCTGGTGGTGATGCTGATCCGCTGAGGCGCAAGCCTGACCGGTTTCTTCGCAGTGATATGTGCCGGTTCAGGCACTTGCTGAGTCGGTCGCGCCATCCGGCAGCGGCGCACCCTGTGCATCGAACAGCGCCCGTTGCGCGGTGAACAGGTCGGCCTCGACGAATCCACCCAGGCCCACACCCGCGAGCCGGTAGCGCGTGCTGTCCGGCAACTCGACCCGCTCGTGCAGCGCCCACGCGATCGCGGCCAGATCCTGCGCGCTGGCCGGTGGCAAAGGCAGCGTCTGACTGCGCGTCAGGATGCGGAAGTTCGCGGTCTTGAGCTTCAGCACCACGGTGCGCGCGATGCGGCCCGGCTCGCGTCGGCGTTCGGCCAGATAGCTGGCCCAGGTCTTGTGCGCCAGTTGCCGCACCGCGGGTCCGAGTTCGGCCAGCGGCAGATCCTGCGCGAAGGTGTCTTCCGAGGAAATCTGCAAGGTCGGGCGGCGCGGCTGCACCGGCTGCTCGTCGATGCCGTGCGCCAGCTCGTGCAGGCGCCGTCCCCAGCGCCCGAACAGCTGTTCCAGCCGTGCCGCCTCCAGCTCGCGCAACTGGCCCACGGTTTCCACGCCCAGCGCGGACAGGCGCGAACGCATCACCTTGCCCACGCCCGGGAGCTTTCCTGTCGGCAACGGCGCGAGGAAGACATCGACCATCGAGGGCCGGATCACGAACAGCCCATCGGGCTTGTTCCAGTCCGAGGCGATCTTGGCCAGGAACTTGTTCGGCGCCACGCCGGCCGATGCGGTCAGCCCGGTTTCCTCGCGGATCGCCTGCCGGATCGCCTCGGCCGTGGCGGTGGCCGAGGGCAGGGCGGTGAAGCTGCGGGTCACGTCCAGATAAGCCTCGTCCAGCGACAGCGGCTCGATCAGATCGGTATGCCGCGCGAAGATCGCGCGTACCTGGCGCGAGACCGTCTTGTAGCGCGGGAAATCCGGCGGCACGAACACCGCCTGCGGGCACAGCCGCTCGGCGGTCATCGCCGGCATCGCCGAACGCACCCCGAAACGCCGCGCCTCGTAACTGGCCGCACACACCACCGAACGCGCCCCGCGCCACGCCACCACCACCGGCCGCCCGCGCAATTCCGGCGCATCGCGCTGCTCCACGGAGGCGTAGAACGCATCCATGTCCACATGCAGGATCTTTCGTGGCGCGGCGGGCATTGCTTCGGATCGGAACAGGGCTGCGTCATGGTAGCCGGGCGGCATTGCAAGCGGCATGAAGCCCCTTGCACGAGCCGTGCAGCCTGCACGGATCCCACAGGTGAATGGTTGGCAAAGTGTTGATTTTAAAGGGAGTATGGGGTTGGCACGGAATGTGGAACAACATCCCCGGCTTCAGAGCGAAGCTGATCCATCCATCCCCAAGGAGTAGACCATGAACATCAAGATCACCCGCCCGCTGACTGCCGCCTTTCTCGGTACCGCCCTGGTGTTCTCGGCCGGTGCCTTCGCCAACGACCCGCCGCAGCAGCGTGATTCGCTCGAATCCGAACAGCCCGGCACCGACACCTGGATCACCACCAAGGTGAAGGCCGACCTGCTCGTGACCGACGGCGTGGAAGGCACCAAGATCAACGTCTCCACCACCAATGGCGTGGTGACGCTGGCCGGCGTGCTGGATGACGCCACCCAGGTGAACAAGGCCATCGAAGTGGCACGCGGCATTGAAGGCGTCGTCAGCGTCGACAGCCGCGCCCTGACCAGCCGCTGAGGTGACGACATGAACGAAGACATCTTCCAGGGCAAATGGAAACAGCTCTCCGGCAAGGTCAAGGCCCAATGGGGCCGGCTGACCGACGATGACCTCAGCGTGGCCGAGGGCAACCGCAAATACCTCGTCGGCAAGGTGCAGGAACGCTACGGCATGGCCAAGGACGAAGCCGAAGAGCAGGTCCGCAGCTTCGAACGCAACCTGCACTGACGCCCATCACCCCGCGAAGCGGGAGCATGCACGAACCTCCCGCCTTCGCAGCAACAAAACAACACGATTCAGCCCTGCAACAGGAAAAACGCGGCCTCGGCCGCGTTTTTCTTTGCCCGTTATCGCGGAAGTCGTCTCTGGAGCCGCGTGGTGCGGGCGGCAGGTCGCAAAAGATCACCCAACAACCCCGGTGCTGATGGATTCCAGATAGTCGATGGCGTCCTCGGTGCGGCCTGCCTGCACTACTTGCAGCAAGGTCTTGTGGCGGAACGCAGGGATCGGTCGTTCTTGACCAGGAAAATCGCCCGCTGCGGATCAGGCTGGATCGACGTTGCCGCCGATAGCACCCGCATCAGGTCACGCAACGCGGCCTGCAACCTCGGCGACTCCGGATGTGTGCGCACGGTGTTGCGATGCACGCCTGCGAATTCGGCCAGATCCTGCTGCTGCAAGCCCAGCACCTGCGCCATCGTGGAAGCGGAAAAGCGCGATGTCCCCGGCTCCCTCGTGGCTTCGATTACGTCTGCAAAGACGGTGGACATGGCAGGCTCCAACCGTCAATCTCTCGAACATTTTGTGCACAGTTATTGCCTAGTTTAAGTCAACCTGATTAGCCCTGTGACTCAGCTACAAAAAGCCCCTCTCCCGCCGGGAGAGGGGTTGGGGTGAGGGTTCGGGCCGAGCATATAGGTGAACTCGCAAACCTCTGTTATGGCCGAACCCTCATCCGGCCCTGCGGGCCACCTTCTCCCGGGGGGAGAAGGAAAAGTCAGCTGAGCGATGGGGCTAATCAGGTAAGTCAATGGCAATGCGGGCGTCTTGGGGCGTTGAGAGGGCTATGTGCCTGACAGATCACGAAGAAGCATCCCTTTGCCAACACGTCCACATTGCACCACCCCACCACGCGGCGTAAGCTCGAACCATCGAAACACGCTAGACGAATCAACAACATGAGCATCACTAATCTCGAACGCGAAGTTCTGGAAATGCCCGCCGCCGACCGTGCGCGGCTGGTGCAGAAAGTGCTGATCAGCCTTGAGAACCTGCCGCAGGACGAACTGGATACGCTGTGGCTGGATGAAGCCGAGCGCCGTGCTGCCGACATCGACAGCGGCAAGGTCGTGCTGGTATCGGCTGATGAGGTCGCACACAAGGCGCGGGCGTTGTTGAAGAAGTGACGTACTTCTTCCATCCGGCGGCGGAGGCCGAACACCTCGAGACGCTGGCTTTCTACCTCTCACGCCAGACATCCGGACTGCCCGAGGCGTATCTGGCGGATTTCGAGGCTGCCATGGCGCATGTTGTCAAAACACCTCTGCGCTACCGGATCGAACGCAAACCGGACATCCGCCGGTACGCGCTGGCTCGATTTCCGTATGCCGTCATCTATCGCGTAAAGAATGGAGATGTCCATATTCTGGCGGTGGCGCACAAGCGTCGTCGGCCCGATTACTGGACGGGAAGGCTGTAAGACCGCATTGCCTTGACTGCAGCGTACCCGGAGCGTCTGCTCGCCCAAGGCCGACGATCAGCGCTCCGTAATCATTGCATCACCCCGCCACGCGGCGTAAGCTCGAACCGCCAGCGCGCAAGGCGCTGGCCGGGGGTGAGAGCCCGAATCCGAAGGCGCGCAAGCGCCCATCGTCCGATGCCGGCGCTTTTTTGTGTCCGGCACAGCGGCGATGGCCGCGCGTCCGTCCAGTCAATGGCGGACGGCGCGCGGGAGCCGCAAGGCTCGCCGCCCCTTCGGACGGTCTCTCAACCGCGCGTCGTTCGCCACCCTGGTGGCGAATGTCTGGCGGACACAACGGGAGCACCGTGATGAACCGATCCGAGCAGCACCTGGACCAGCGCGATCAACTGCAAACCGCGCTTTACCAACTACAGGCCGAAGTGGGCCTGATCCTCGACCTGGTCAACGCCTTGCCGCCGCAGCCGGTGCAGATTGGTAGCGCGAATCTGGCTGGGGTGTTGGATGGGTTTGTGGGGCGGTTGGAGAAGGTCAGGGAATTGGCTAGTCATCATGACCTAGGGGCTTAATTGTCCCTGGCACATTTTTCGAGAATCATGATTTTGCTCGATAAGAATCAATAGCCTCACGCATAAGCTCAGAGCAGTCAGGCTTGGAGTCGGAGGACATATCGGGAATGATCATGTCGCTGTTCGCTCTTTTTAAAACAGGAACAACAATGGTAGATCGTGTAGCGTTGAGGTCAAACTCGTCAAGGCGAACCGCATAAGTCGCATTAATCTGTCCGACGTCTACCACTGAAGCCTGAACATCGTAACTGAATTTCCCATAAATTCCATGAGCTTCACGTTTTATAAGTGATGGGACCTGCTTGAAGTTCCAGTGTTTGATTTCACTGGTTTGTGGGAATTTCCCCACATCTGATCCAATAAGCCCATGTGCAACCAGGCAAGAGCTGGAGAGCTTGGTCGTCTGCCAGTCATCTCCGACAAAATCCACTACAAGATTCAGGGATGCCCCATCTGTGCGGCCAATAACGTCCAGCACGCTTTTAGGCAGGGTGTGACACTTTGCGCCATCTTTCTGAACAAAGCAAAAGGGCATTCCCCCGTCTTTCAATGAGTTCCAGAAGCGACTGTCTCTGCATTGCGTTGAGACCAGTTGCATGCTGGGTTGGTTGTTGCCTCTAATAAGATAGCGGCCAGTAAAACACCTGTCGCCTGAAATAAATCTTCCAGCCTCACGCTCGGCCGCATTGGGTTTCAAAGAAATTGAATCATTCGATATAGACTCTATCAGGCCCAGCGCTGAAGATATCCAGGCAGGGTCTGTCTCAATGACCACATCCATCAATAAGTGGTCTGATAAGAATTCCAACTCGCCATCCGGGACACGGACTGATACCACTTTTGCATTCAGTGCGGCATGAGGGTAGCCCTCAAACGCACGGCGCATGATGTCCTCAGCCGACTCTTTCTGTGCCCTTGTCCGCTGTAGCTCTGCAAAAACTGATTGTCCATCGACATCAGCGCCGCTGCCACGAACTTCGGCAATGAAGTTCTCGATTCGACTTTCGGAGATGATGATTCGAGCTTCCAGCCATGTGCCGTTCGCATCGGTGCCCGAATCAAGCGACTCGAACTTCTCCACATAGCCGTTCATGGTGGAAAGAACACGATCCATGACGATGGCATCGTCCTCGATCTTTCGATCAGCAACGATCAACTGCTGTGTCACCTGCTGGGTTGCCTGCCGAATGGCGTCAAGGCGAGCCGCCTCTAATGTTTCTCCACTTCCCCGAACAACAACTTCGGCTGTTTGCTGGGCATGAGCATCAGGCACCAAGGGTGAGCATGCCAGTGCGAGAAAAAGACACAGGATTGATATCCGAGATTTGAACACAGGCTTGGTATTGATATCCATCAGTATGAGTTACCAGTCTTTCTGTTCGGTTTTTCGGACGTGGCTCTTTACCGCACTTCCTGTACCCACTTCACCATCCATGAGTGCAGGGTGAGCCGGTTTCCCGTCATTTGAGATGGCTTCGCGAACAGAACTGGCAGCCCGCATTGTTTTGTTACTGAATCCAACTTTGACCCAGACTTCGCTAGTACTGGCCTCATACCCCTCCTCAAGTCTGATGACCCCGCGCAATGTGCCCTTGGCATAGGAGGACGTGAATTCGCTGAGAGACGAAATCATTTTGCTAGCGGTTTCCGTTGAGTAATTCACTGGGCCGCCATTCTGAGATTGTGCACTGGTGTTTTCAATGTCTGAGGAGACCTCGGAAGTCAAGGTTTCAGTGGCTACAGTCTGCTCCAGGAATTTGATGATGGCAGCCTTCGCCTTTTCTTCAGCAATGACCTTCGCATTCCTGATCCCGCGGGTGTTGGGTACAGAGACAGGCTGTGTGTAACCCGAATAAATGCGGCTGAAGTCTCCATCGTCACTCCATTCAATGACGACACCATCGATTCCTGCGCGCCAGGCTGTGCCGCCGTTATTTTGAGCTTCTATTTCTCCGGCATGAATTGAGAAGGACATGAGCAGCGAGGATGCAGCAACAGAAATTTTAATTGACTTAGTAGCTTTCATGGATACCTCATGGTTGTTTTCAGTAAGCGAATTGACTGGTAATTCAGGAGGCTATTCAGATCATATGTCTTTAGTGATTGATCTCTTGCGCAGAGCGATCCCACGCACTCACAACTAAACTATTGGAATCCATATGAAAGCATTCCGTAATTTGTTGAAATTGACACTTCGGCAGGATCACAGTCCCCTGCTGAGAACTTGATTTGCATGGACTGCCCGAACTTTAGTTTTGTAGGTAGCTTCTCTACCTGCCAGGCTGGTAGTTTGCAATTGCCTCTGTTCACAACCACATCCCTTATCTCTATCTGATCGGCTGCTGACGAAATTTTCAGATAAGTGATGTCAAAGTAATATGGGCGGCCA
The DNA here is from genome assembly GCF_037478135.1 of Denitratimonas organivorans. Lineage (NCBI taxonomy): Bacteria > Pseudomonadati > Pseudomonadota > Gammaproteobacteria > Lysobacterales > Lysobacteraceae > Denitratimonas > Denitratimonas organivorans. Next base: position 45,417 of record NZ_JBBHDV010000008.1, on the reverse strand, counting down.
TTGACGTTGCTACCTCCTATTTGCTCGCTCGCGCTCCAGGTGGATAGTTTTAGAAGGTTTTCATTGCCAGGGTATTGTGTTTTATCCTGACCGCTATCTTTTTTGATGATTTGCGGGTGTGCGGCTGCCAGTGATTGACAGAATCTACCATCATCGCGTCCAAGTTCTTTGACGTTTCTGTCGAATTCACTTAAGCCAAATTTAATAATCTCCTTGACCCTTTTTTCAGTGAACTCCTTCATGCACTCTTTGGATATGTTGTTTATTTCTTCATCATAGGGTTTGAACTTACATTCAAGTTGAGCCCTCATAAGAAGGGCATAAGTGGCTAGTATGTTCTCACACCGGGTTGGCACCTCGCCATTTTCTGGCGTCAATGCGTTCCCTTGAGGCATCCAGCTTATTAATAGGATAAGTGCACCTGATTAGCCCCATCCCTCAGCCAGCCGTCTCAGGATCTGAGACGCCGCTGCGAGACGATGCCCCCGCCGAACACGCAGGAGGAGGGACATGGGCATCAATATCATGCAGTTCCAACACGGGTTGTCGATGAACGAGTTCATCCAACGCTATGGCACCGAGGCCAAGTGCTACCGGGCCTTGTATCAGTGGCGTTGGCCGCAGGGGTTTCGTTGCCCGAAGTGCGAGGGCCGAACCCGATCGCGCTTCCGGCGTGGAACGACGGTGTACTACCAATGCCGCGCCTGTCGCCATCAGACCACGCTGACCAGCGGCACTTTGCTCGCCTCCACCCGATTGCCGCTGACCACGTGGTTCCAGGCGATCTACCTGCTCACCACGACCAAGACCAACATGGCAGCGCTGGAGCTCATGCGTCACCTGGGGGTGAACTACAAGGCCGCCTGGCGGCTCAAGCACAAGATCATGCAGGCCATGTTGGAGCGGGAAGAACCCAGGAAACTCAAGGGTTTCGTACAGATCGACGACGCCTACCTGGGCGGTGAGCGCAACGGTGGCAAGCCCGGGCGCGGATCGGAGAACAAGCAGCCCTTCCTCATCGCCGTACAGACGGACGAGAACCTGGAATACCCCGTCTTCGCCGTGATCGAACCTGTGAAGGCGTTCGACAACGCGTCGCTCCGGGACTGGATCGAGCGCCGGCTGGAACCGGAATGCGAGGTCTATACCGATGGCCTGGCCTGTTTCCGGCAACTGGAAGAAGCCGGGCACGCACACACCACATTGGTCACCGGCGGTGGTCGCGCCGCGACGCAGGCCAAAGGCGCGTGTTGGGCGAATGTGGTGCTGGCCAACGCCAAGCGTGCCATCAGCGGCGTGTACCACGCGGTGCGTCAGGCCAAGTACGCGCGTCGCTACCTGGCCGAAGCTGCGTATCGCTTCAACCGCAGATTCCGCCTGCGCGACATGCTGCCACGGCTGGCGACGGCGCTGACGCGCTGCAAGCCTTGTCCGGAGCGGGTTCTGCGCTTGGCGAACAACTTTCATGGCTGAGGGATGGGGCTAATCAGGTAAGTGCAAAAGACAGAGGTGCATGGATTCTCATAATGAAACCGCCTAGTAATTTTGGTTCTATGATACGGGAAGCTCATCGAATTTTATGGGTTGGTATGCTTCCTGTGCAAATTAATTACTCCTGGCATATTTTCACAAACTCAGGCAGAAGTGGGTCTTATCCTCGACTCGATCAATGCCTTGCCACCGCAACCGGTGCAGATTGGCAGTGCGAATCTGGCTGAGGTGTTGGATGGGTTTGTGCGGCGGCTGGAAAAGGTCAGGTAATTGGCTAGTCATCATGGCCGAGACTGGTAATTATCCCTGGTACATTTCCCGTAATTTTTCCGTGTCTCCTTTGGTGTCATTGAATGAATTTAAGTTGCTTAGTTGGGCGGGCGAGGTGTTTCGTCAGAATAAAACCCAAATCCAATTCTCGCTATATCTATGCTTCTTCCGTGGCACATGATTTCCACCCTAAGCGAGGCACCAGGAACAATTGTTACACCCATTGGGAACTCCCCCCGCCCAGCGCCTCTCATTATATTTCCTTGCCCATCAAAGCAGAAATACTTTAGTGATCCTGACGGGATGTTGTGTTGAGTGTCATTGCGAATAGTGCACTCAGGGATGTCGTGCCAACTCCTGCTACAGTCATAAATGGAAATTCCAAGAGTGGTGTATGCTTGAGGAACAATGATCTCAAAGTCATTTCCTGTAATTGAATCCAGGACACTATCGCAAGCGGAAATGGAAATTGAAATGGTGGCGGCCATTATTATGGTGGCTAATTTCCCGGTGATAGAGGTTGAACTCCTTCTTTCAAGTGATACCGAGGGGTTATCTTTAGAATTGCCCATGTTGTTATCCGGCTTTGGTGGTGATGGTGATGGTGATTCAGTGCTTATCGGTGGGGTGAGTGACGGAGTGCAGATGAGTGCTGGGAATGGAGTCTTGAGCTGCTCAGGTATCGGCGCCAATGCCTCCGTACATGCTGGGGTTCCAATAGGTGCTATTGCTGGCCCAAGCGTCTTGACCGGTTCCAACAGTTGAGGCGGCGGCTGGTTATGAACCGCTGCCGGAAACCGAATCCCGAGTTCAGTTGCTGCCGCTGACAGCCTGCGCCACGTTTCCCATCCCGGAATCCACACCAGGTCGCTCGGCAATACCTCTCCGCGCTCCAGTGCTGCCTGCAAGCCGGCCACGTCCCACTCGCCGGTTTTCGCCTTGTCCCGTGCGGTTGCGATCTTCATTTTTTCCCCTGTTCCGCTTTCGATCCTGGCTTGATCGCCTGTAGTTGAGATCCGGTGATCGGTTCTAGATGAATGATAAAGCCGATTTTTGACTATCCCAAGACGGACTCTAGCGTTGCCTGCCTGATCAGGCAAGGCCCATGTCTCCGTCCACTTATCACGACGACTATCAGCGTCTGCTGGCTGTGCTCAAGGCGTTGCGCCGAGAAGCCGGGCTGACGCAGGCCGAGTTGGGTGCGCGGTTGGGGAATACGCAAACTTTTGTGTCGAAGTTCGAGCGTGGTGAACGGCGGTTGGATATCACCGAGTTCGTCGATATCTGCGAGGCGTTGGGGGTGGAATCGCTGGTGGCGTTTGCGCGGTATCTGGAGGCGCGGCAGCGCGGTTGACTGTGCTGTGGTTGTGGCTTCTGGGTGCATTGCCGGCGGGCGGTTTGCACTTGATGTGCACGATTCAAGGGTTGCCGGCGATGCCGGCTTCTCTTTTTTCTGCATGGGTGAGCAGGGCTGTCGTGTGGCTCATTCCTGAGTGGGTGAGGGCTGATGGGCATGCAGGTGCGTCAGCCGGGGCGTGGGTTGGCAGGAGGCTGCGGGCTGAGTTTGCGGTTCAGTCTTTGGGGAAAGTTTTGTTGTTGGGTTCGGCTCGTACCCTCATCCGGCGCTGCGCGCCACCCCGGATCAAGTCCGGGGCAGGCTCTTCTCCCGGGGGGAGAAGGGAGAAGCCGGAAATTTTCACACTGCGAGCATCCCGCCCACGCTTCCTTCAACACACATTTTCCAGCACCACGCCGATGGCTTCATCGTGGATGGTGGTGATGGCGCGGGTAATGGCGGGGGTGGGTATGTCGGCGGAGAATCCGAGGCGGAAGTGGACTTCGCCGGCCGGGGTGCGTGAGGAGTGGATCGAGTCGATGCTGATGCCGTGGCGTTCGAAGGCGTGCAGCAGGCGGCGCAGCGAGCCGGGCTGGTCCTGTGGCAAGTGGATCGAAATGCTGCGTTCGCCGGCCAGATCGGCGAGCAGGTAGCCGACGCGTTCGAAGCTGTAGTTTCCGGCGGCGACGGAGGTTTCTCCGAGGGTTTCACGCGCGGCGTCGAGAAACTGTCGGCGAAAGGCGGCGCGGCCGGTGTCGTCGTTGCGTTCCACGCTGGACTTAAGTTTGGCCAGTTGGGTTTGCAGCCGTTCCAGCATCGGGATCACGTGCGGGTTGCCGAACTGGATGTCTTCGTAGATCGCCGGGTTCATCGCAAGAATTCGCGAAAGGATCGCGCTGTCCAGTTCGAACGAGGCCGAGCGGAACGGCAGCAGGGCGTCCAGGCCGCCGAGTTCTTCGGCGTATTCGCGCAGCACGCCGCCCTGGGCCAGATGCGTGGCGTGCACCATCGCCTGCACCAGCGCCATGATGCGGTCGTGGCGCTCGGGCGTGCTGGCCACGCATTGGGCCTGCAGCGCGGCAAGAAAGGCTTCGAACCATGCGCGCCAGTGTTGCAGGCGGGCTTCGCAGACCACCAGCACGCGGCCTTTCAGGGTCGGCGCCTTGGGCGCGGCGGTCATCGGGTGCAGGCCGACGACTTCGGCCTGTGATTGCAGCATCGCGGCCACCGGCCCGTTTTTGACCGAGGTGATGTCGAGCCAGAGCTGGTGTTTCTCGCGTCCGGCGGCGCGTTCGATGTAATCGCTGATGATCGCCGGGGTGTGGCGGATCGGAGTGCAGAACAGCAGCACCTGGCAGTGTTCGATCAGGGCTTCCGGCGTTTGTGTGCCGGCATGGCCGGGATCGGTGCCGAATACCTCCAGCCCCATGCGCTGCTCGAAGAAGCGGCGCAGCCAGCGGCCATAGGCGCCTTCGCTGCCGACCAGTCCGATGCGGGGGCGCTCCCGCCCGCTGCTCATGGTGATGCCTGTGCTGTGTTGCGAATGGTGTCCAACAGTTCACGCAGCGCGGTGATCTGCTCAGCCGGGGTATCCGGCATGGCCTGCATCCGGACCAGCGCATCCTCGGCATGGGCGAGTGCGGCTTCGGTGTTGCCCAGCGCCAGTTCCTGCCGGGCCAGACCTTCCAGCAATATCGCAATCTGCGGGTGGGCTTCGCCGAAGGTGGTGCGGGCGCTGGTCAGCGTGGCCTGGTATTCGTCGCGTGCTTGTTCGTTGCGGCCGGTATCGGCGAGCCAGTTGGCGCGGACCCGGCGCATCGTGATGGAGTTGGCCGCGTCCGGGCCCTGGCGTTCAAGTTGTGCGTCCAGTGCCGATACGAAATACGGCCCGGCGGCTTCGATTTTCTCCGGCACACCACTCTTGTGCAGCGTGGTCGCCAGATTGAATTGCAGGATCGGCAGCATCTGTGAGGAGGTGCCGTGCTGGCCGGTGAGGGCGTCGATCAACGCACGGTATTCGATTTCGGCGGCGGCAAAATCGCTGTTTTCTCCGTGGAAGGCGGCCAGGCTGTTGCGCAGTGCCATGGTCTGCGGGTGGTCCTCGCCGCGCAGCCGGATCTGGCGTTGCACCAGATCCTGCATCATCGCGATGGCCTCGGGCAGGCGTGAATTCTGGGCCAGTCCGGCGGCCAGATACTGGCCCGCGTCGATGGTGCGCTGGTGGTCCGGCCCAACACGCTCCAGCAGGGTCTGGTGGCTGTGCTGCAGCAGCGGCAGGGCTTCATCCTGGCGGCCTTGCCGGTGCAGGTTCCAGCCCAGACGTGACTGCATGCGCGGTGCAAGTATCGGATCCTGATCGGACAGCTTCCATGCGCTGGGCAGGTTGTCGCGCAGCAGGGCTTCGGCGCGCTTGGGGTCGGCGCCATGGGTCAGGTTGTTGGCCAGTTCCATCACCGCGATCTGGGTGGGCAGTGCATTGCGGCCGAGTGCGGCGGTCGCGGTTTCCAATGCCGATTCCAGATGCGTGCGGGCGCGTTCCGGATCGCCCAGGTTCTGGTAGGTGTAGGCCAGCGTGGTTTCGATTTCCACACGCGCCTGCGGGTGCTCGGCCAGATCGGTGCGGATGCGTTCGGAGGCTTGGTCCAGCACGCGGCGCATCAGGGTCTGGTCCAGGTCGAAACTGATCGAGGGATCGACGCTGGTCAGCACATCGCTGAGAAAACGGTTGCTGGCCTGCTCGCGCGCCACCGCCTGCTCCGCGCGATGCAGCGCCCAGGTGGTGGCGACCAGGCCGCCGGCCACGGCCAGCGCCAGCGCGGCAAACGCCGCCACCGCCAGCCGGTTGCGTGCGACGAATTTGCGCAGCAGCCACAGACGCCGGCGTGGTGCGGCCTGCAATGGGTAGCCATCGAGCCAGCGCCGCAGGTCATCGGCGAACGCGGCGGCGCTGGGGTAGCGCTGTTCGCGGTCCGGCTGGGTGGCGCGCGCCACGATCCAGTCCAGATCGTCGCGCAGCGTGCGGCGCAAGCGGCGCGCCGGAATGCGCAGGGCCTGCGCCAGTTGCGCGATTTCTTCCGGACTCAGCGTGTCGATCCGGTCCGAGGGGCGCAGCGGTTCGCCGGTGCTGCTGCCTTCGCCGGTGGCGGTGGTGCCGTGTGGGCGTTTGCCGGAAACCAGTTCGAACAGGATCGCGCCGAGTGCGTAGACATCGCTGCGGCTGTCCACGTCCATGCCGGAGATGGTCTGCTCCGGGCTCATGTAGCCCGGTGTTCCGGCGGGCTCGGGCCGGTTGTCTTCCCCGGCGCCTTCATCGGCCTGCGAGGCGATGCCGAAATCGATGATGCGCGGCGCCGCCACGCCATCGATTTCGGCGATGAGGATGTTGCCCGGTTTCAGATCGCGGTGGACCACGCCTTTCTGGTGTGCATGCTGCACGCCATCGGCGATGCGGGTCAGTAGTCGCACGCGTTCGCGCAGGCTGGGTTTTTGCTGACGGCACCACTGCGTCAGCGGCAGGCCGTCAACGTATTCCATGACCAGATAGAGGCGGCCGTGTTCGTCGCTGCCGGCATCGTGGATCTGTGCGATGGCCGGATGCTGCATGCGCGCCAGCAACTGCCGTTCGCGTTCGAAATGATCGCGCTGGCGCGTGCTGCGGCCCTTGCTGCCGATCAGCTTGATCGCGACCTGGCGCGCGTAGGCGCCATCGGCGCGATGGCCCAGATACACCTGGCCCATGCCGCCCTTGCCGATCAGGCGATCCAACTCCCACGGGCCGAAGCGTGTGCCGGGTTCGGGTTCGGGAAGTTCAGCGGAAAGCCGGGTGCCGATATCGCGCAGCGGTGCACGCACCGCCTGGGTGGCATCGGCTTCCACCGCCAGCATGCGCAGCAGTTCTTCCAGTAGTTGCGGCTGGTCGCCGGTCTGGGCGCGGGCGAAGGCTTCGCGCTGTTCCACCGGCAGTTTGCAGGCGTGGTGGAAGAGATCGTCGAGGTGGGTCCATTCCTCGGGTGTGAACATGGGTTGGGCTCCCGCTGGGCGGATCATGGCAGGTGGCAGGCAGCTTCCGGGTGCCGGAGTCGTGGTGAAGAGCGGCCTGGCGGTTGCGCGAACTGCAAGAGGTTGATGATGACACCGGTGCGGTGCAGGACTCCACGGGGCGTGTAGCCGGCAGGCGACGGCGGTGTGGCACGGGCGCAGGCAACGGGCCGCCTGCCATGACAGCCGCAGCAGGTGCCGATATTGGCACGGCGCCGCTGTCGATGGTCACCGGGCGAGCGGTTGCGCCGGGGTGGATTGGTACAGGCCCGGATATGGGTCTGTGCAGGCTTCGCGGAAGCGGGCCTGCGATTTCCGGAGTTCCGGCCGGATCAGAGGTTCCCCGGTGGCGGGCGCATGTCTACGGCGCGGCGGTGGTGCTGAGAATGTCCTGCATTTCGCGCTGGATCCGGTCATGTTCCGGCGTGCCTTCCATCAGGCGTGCGAGCGCGGCCTGCGCATGTTCACGTGCGCCGCCGGTGTTGCCCAGTGCCAGTTCGCTGCGCGCCAGCAGCGCGAGGATGTTGGTGATCGCCGGGTGGTTTTCGCCGAACGCGTGGAGGGTGGCGGCCAGCACTGCCTGCAGTTCGTCGCGGGCCGGTTCGGCTTGTCCATCGTCCAGCAGCCACTGGGCGCGCATCTCGCGCATCTGGCTGGTCAGTGGATGGTCGGCGCCCTGCAGTGCCTGTTGTGCCTGCACCGCGCTGTCGTACAGCTGGCCGGCTTCCTGCATCCGCGCGCTGCCGCCCATGCGATGCAGGGTGTAGGCCAGGTTCACGTGCAGCACCGGCAGCATGCGGTTGCCGCTGCCGTGCTGGCGCGATACCACGTCGATCATGGTGCGGAACTCGGCCTCGGCCGAGTGCGGGTCGTCATTGAGCGAATGGAAACCGGCCAGGCTGTTGCGAAGCGCCAGGGTCTGTGGATGGTCTTCGCCGCGTACGCGGCTCTGGGTGGCGGTCAGCTGTGTCAGCAGCGCGATGGCTTCTTCCATGCGCCCGGATTCGCTCAGCGCGGTGGAGTGGAAATGGCCGGCGTCGATGGTGCGGATGTGCTCGGGTCCGACCCGCTCAAGCAGGGTGCGGTAGCTGTTTTCCAGCAGTTGGCGGGCTTCTTCGGCGCGTCCGCCCTGCTGCCGGACCACCCAGCCCAGTTGCGATTCCATCTGCGGGTGCAGTACCGGGTTCTGTTGCCGGATGCGGTGCGCGGCGGGCAGGTGGGTGCGCAGCAACTGTTCGGCATCGGCCAGCCGGCCGCGGCTGCCGTGATGGTGCGCCAGTTCCATCTGTGCCAGCAGGGCCGGTTCGGAGGCCGCTCCCAGATGGGTGTTGGCGACGTCGCGCGCCGACTCCAGATGCACGAGGGCGCGTTCGGCATCGCCCAGATTGCTGTAGATATTGGACAGCGTGATCTCCAGCCGGGAGCGGGCTTCCGGATGCGCCGCCAGTTCGGTCTTGATGCGTTCCGAGGCGCGGTCCAGCACGCGTCGCATCAGGGTCTGGTCCAGATCGAAGGCGACCACCGGATCAACGCTGGTCAGCACGTCGTTGAGGAAGTGGTTGATCGCCTGCTCGCGCAGCACCGCCTGTTCGGCACGGTGCAGCGCCCACGTGGTGGCGATCAGGCCGGCGAAAACGCTCAGCAGCAGCAGCGCTGCGGCCGCCACCGGCAGCCGGTGGCGTACCACGAACTTGCGCAGTGTCCAGAGCCGGCGTTGCGGTGCGGCCTGCACCGGCCAGCCATCGAGCCAGCGGTTGAGATCGTCGGCGAAGGACGCGACGCTGGGGTAGCGCTGTTCGCGGTCGGGCTGGGTGGCGCGTGCCACGATCCAGTCCAGGTCATCGCGCAGCACACGCCGCAGCCGCTGCGGCGGCAGTTTCAGGGTCTGGGTGAGTTGCGCGATTTCTTCCGCGCTCAGGGTGGCGATCTGATCCGACGGGCGCAGCGGCTCGCTGGTACGGGTGGCTTCACCGGTGCTGCCGCTGCCACGCGGGCGCTTGCCGGAGACCAGTTCGAACAGGATCGCGCCCAGCGAATAGACATCGCTGCGGCTGTCCACGTCCATGCCGGCGATGGTCTGTTCCGGGCTCATGTAGCCGGGCGTGCCGCCGGCATCGGGGGTGCCTGCGCTGGCGGCATCGGCGTCGGTCCGCGCGGCGATGCCAAAGTCGATGATACGCGGTATCGGCACGCCGTCGACCTGGCTGATCAGGATGTTGCCCGGCTTCAGGTCGCGGTGCACCACGCCTTTCTGGTGCGCGTGCTGCACGCCTTCAGCGATGCGCAGCAGCAAGCGCAGGCGTGCGCGAAGGCCGAGGTGATGCTGGTTGCACCACTGCGTCAGTGGCAGCCCTTCGACATATTCCATGACCAGGTAATGGCGGCCGTGCTCATCGCTGCCGGCATCGTGGATCTGTGCGATGGCCGGGTGCTGCATGCGTGCCAGCAGCTGGCGTTCGCGTTCGAAATGGGCTTGCTGGCGGGCGTCGTGGCTCTTGCTGCCGATCAGCTTGATCGCGACTTGGCGCGTGTAGGCGCCATCGGCGCGATGGCCCAGATACACCTGGCCCATGCCGCCCTTGCCGAGCAGGCGATCCACCTGCCACGGACCGAAACGGGTGCCGGGCTCGGGTTCGGGCAATTCTTCTGGAATCCGGCTGCCAAGATCGCGCAGTGGTGCGCGTACCGCGTCGGTGGCATCGGCTTCCACCTGCAGCATGCGCAGCAGTTCTTCCAGCAGTTCCGGCTGGTCGCCGGCCTGTTCGCGTGCGAAGGCGTCGCGCTCTGCGATCGGCAGTTCGCAGGCCTGATGGAAAAGCTCATTGAGCAGCGACCATTCCCGGGTATTGAGCATGGGCTCCGGTTCCTGACATGGGTGGCGAGGCTGGTGCCGGCCTGAGCCGGTCTGCCGCGATCCTGCGCCTCTGCAAGGGAGGGCACGATATCCGTGCCGTGGCGGAGCGCGATGATGACATCGATGTTGCGGAAGGTTCCATGCGCAGGGGGCTGCGCGACCCTGCTGTGCTTTGCGGTTTCACTTGCTGCCGCAGACGCGGCATTGCCCGGCGCGACTTCGTTGCTGCCACCCAGTGCGCAAATGCAGGTCCTGCTGAAGAACGGGTTGCTGGTGGCGGTCTCGCGCAAGTGTCCGGGTTTTGCCGATGGCTTCGAAAGTGGCGGCCTGATCTGGTACGAAAGTTCCGGCGGCTATTGCATTGGCATGCATGCCCACACCATCACCATCGTCGATCCGCTGCGCATGAACACCGTGCAGCACTGGGGCGATCCGCATGAAAATCTCAACGGCAAGCACATCAAGGACTGGGGCGGAGCGGAAGGATGGGACGGCAGGCGCCGCAGCATCCTGCTGGATGATGGCACCAGGATCACGATGGAAGCGCTCGGGCCGCACGGCGTAATCGACTGGACCTCGATCTACGACGGCAGCACCAACCTGCAGTACGACAACGGACTGCGCCAACTGATGCACATCAGCACCGATCAGGGCGATACCGATGCGCGTGAGCAGGCCCAATACGATGGCGAAACTGCGCAGTTCACCACCAACATCACGACCGGCGTGGCCAGCTACAGCAACCTGTACCACGAGGACGAGGACTTCAACGTGGTCGGAGCCGTGGTGCCGCTGGGCACGACGGGTGGCTTCGACAACCCGCGCCAAGTCAACGACCTGTTCGACGACCCGCGCATTCCGCACACCTGAGCACAGGCCGTCGATGGGTACGGGAAAGCCGCGCTACACCAGCCCGGTGGCGTAGAACACGCCGATGATGAAGAACACCGCGCAGGTCTTGATGATGGTGATCGCGAAAATGTCCTTGTAGGCCTGGCGGTGGGTCAGGCCGGTCACCGCCAGCAGGGTGATGACCGCACCGTTGTGCGGCAGCGTGTCCATGCCGCCGGAGGCCATCGAGGCCACGCGGTGCAGCACTTCCATCGAAATACCGGCGGCGTTGGCATTGGCGATGAAGGTGTCGGCCATCGCCGCCAGCGCGATGCTCATGCCGCCCGAGGCCGAGCCGGTGATGCCGGCCAGCGCGGTCACGGTGATGGCCTCGTTGATCAGCGGGTTCGGGATCGAACCCAGCGCATTGGCCACGACCAGGAAGCCGGGCAGGGCCGCGATCACCGCACCGAAACCGTATTCGGAAGCGGTATTGCCGGCCGCTAACAATGCGCCGCCGACGGCGGTTTTCGAGCCTTCGGCAAACTGTGAAAGCACCGGCCGCCAGGCGAACGCCAGCACGCTCAGGATGCCGACCAGCAGCGCGCCCAGAACCGCCCAGATCGCGGTGATGCGCGAGACCTCCTGCACCACTGGTGCCGGATCGCCGATGACCGCAGGAATGAAGGAATGGCTTTCACCATAGAACTGCGGGATCAGCCAGGTGAACACGATGTTGCTCACTCCCACCAGGATCAGCGGCAGCACTGCGATCACCGGGTTGGGCAGGGCGCCGCCCTGATAGGCGGCCGGCTCGTTCAGCAGACTGGCGGCATCGCCATAACCTTCACCGGCGCGCGCCGCAGCCCGGCGCCGCCATTCCAGATAGCTCATGCCGATGATCAAAATGAAGATACCGCCGAGCGTGCCGAGAATCGGCGCGGCCCAGGTGTTGGTGCCGAAGAAGGTGGTCGGGATGATGTTCTGGATCTGCGGCGTACCCGGCAGCGCGTCCATGGTGAAAGTGAACGCACCCAGCGCGATGGTGCCGGGGATCAGGCGCTTGGGGATGTTGCCTTGGCGGAACAGTTCGGCTGCGAACGGATACACCGCGAACACCACCACGAACAGCGACACCCCGCCGTAGGTCAGCAGCGCACACACCAGCACGATCGACAGCATCGCGCGCTTTGCGCCGACGATGCGGATCGCGGCGGTGACGATGGATTTGGAAAACCCCGACAGCTCGATCACCTTGCCGAATACCGCGCCGAGCACGAATACCGGGAAGTAGAGCTTCAGGAACCCGACCATCTTGTCCATGAAAAGCCCGGTGAACATCGGCGCCACCAGTGAAGGGTCGGTCAGCAGCACCGCGCCGAGCGCGGCCACCGGGGCGAACAGGATCACGCTGTAGCCGCGATAGGCCACATACATCAGAAAGCACAGCGAGGCCAGAACAATCAGGAAAGCCATGGGCACGGTTCCGCAGGTTTATTCAGGCCGGCAGTGTGAAGAAACCAGCCCGCTGCGGCCCACTGGACGAAGGTACAAGTGCCCTGCGCGGTACAAACGAAGAACATGGCAGCGCAACCCGGTCCCAGAAACCGGCCATGCCAAGCCAACCCCGATTCAAGCGAATTCACAGAGGGAAAATCCATGAAACGCTCGTACCTGAGTCTAGCCATCGCCTGCGTGCTGGCCGTGCCGTTCACCGCGATTGCCGCGACCGAAGCCGATGCCGACGCACAAACGCCTGAAGCCACCGATACCCGCAGCGAGCCGGTGTCGCTGAGCAGCGTCACGGTTACCGCGCGTCGCCGCGAGGAAACCATCCAGGACGTGCCGATCGCGGTCACCGCATTCACCCCGGAAACCCTGGACCGGCTCAATGTGCAGGATCTTTCCGACCTCTCGGCGCAGGTGCCGAACATGACGCTGTACGCCGCACGCGGCTCCAGCAGCACCATCACCGCCTATATCCGCGGCATCGGCCAGTCCGATCCGCTCTGGGGCGTTGATCCGGGCGTGGGCATCTACATGGACGACGTCTATATCGCGCGTCCGCAGGGTGCGTTGCTGGACGTGTTCGACGTGAGCCGGGTGGAAGTGCTGCGCGGCCCGCAGGGCACGCTGTACGGCAAGAACACCATCGGTGGCGCGATCAAGTACATCTCCAACCCGCTGCCGGTCGAGACCGAAGGCTTCGCCTCGCTCACCATCGGCGAGCACAACCAGGTCGATGTGAAGGCCGCCATCGGTGGTTCGCTGGGTGGTAGCGACGGCGCATTGCGCGGCCGCATCTCGCTTGCCAGCCTCAACCGTGACGGTTACGGCAACAATATCCTCACCGGCGAAGAGGTCAGCGACAAGGAAATCCTCGCCGCGCGCGGCCAGCTTGGCGCTTTCGTGACCGATGATTTCGACATCCAGTTCGCGTTCGACTGGATGGACGACCAGTCTGGCGTGCGTGGTGCCAAGCTGCTGGCGCCGAACACGCATGCCGTGGTCGGCCTGCTGTTCCCGGATGCGGCCAGCTATTTGCCGATGGACAGCCGTTACGACGTGCGCAACAGCATGCCGAACATCAACGACACCTCGATGAAGGGCATTTCAGCCACCGCCAACTGGCGTGCCAATGATGACTGGGTGTTCAAGTACATCGTGGCCAAGCGCGAGTCCGATACCGAAACCAATATCGACTTCGACGCGTTGCCGTTCCCGATCGCCGATGTCAAGGCGTTCTACAACGACACCCAGGTCAGCCATGAACTTCAGGCGCACTACGATGCCGGCGGCGCCGGGCGTGGCGTGGTCGGCCTGTACTACTTCGATGGTGAAGCCGGTGGCCAGGTGCTGAACAACTTCTTCGGCATCCAGTTCGGTGACACCCAGGGCACGGTCTATACCGAATCGCTGTCGCTGTACGGCGACTGGACCTTCGACCTGAGCACCCGCCTGTCGCTGAACCTAGGTGCCCGCTGGACCGACGAGGACAAGCGCGCCGATGTCTACAACGTCTTCTTCACCGACGACACCTTCACCACCCCGACCGGCGTGATCGCGGCCGAGTTCGACAAGTCGGTGAGCTTCTCCAACGTTTCGCCGAAGGTGTCGCTGGATTACCAGATCACCCCGGATGTGCTGCTCTACGGCGTGGCCTCGCGCGGCTTCAAGTCCGGCGGTTACAACATCCGCGCCAACAACGCGGTGCCGCACACCCTGCTGCCGTTCGACGACGAGAAGGTGGACAGCTTTGAAGTCGGCCTCAAGGCCAGCCTGCTGGATGAGCGCCTGTTCCTGAACTTCGCGCTGTTCCACAACGCCTATGACGACATCCAGCTCTCGGTGTTCACCGAGCTGCCCGGCGGCGGCTTCCTGGGCGACTTCACCAACGCCGGTGAAGGTACGGTCAACGGTGTGGAAGTCGAATACCAGTGGGCGATTGCCGACAACTGGCGCCTGAACGGCAACCTGGCCTGGCTCGATGCCAAGTACGACGAGTTCATCAGTGGCGGCACCAACATCGCCGACACCCAGGACTTCACCAACTCGCCGGAGTTCTCCGGTGCGGTCAACTTGGAGTACTTCACCGATCTGGCCAACGGCGGCAGTCTCTCGGCGCGACTGGGTTACTCCTACCAGTCCGGGGTGTGGCCGACCACCGACCTGCATCCGGACATCTACCAGCCCGGTTACGGCCTGCTCGGTGCCGGTGTCATCTGGAAGACACCCGGTCCGTGGAGCTTCTCGCTGCAGGGCAGCAACCTGACCGACAAGGAATACCGCACCACCGGTTACAACCTTGTCGCCGCTCTGGGTACGCTGACCGGCTTCTACGGTGCTCCGCGACAGGTCTCTCTCACCGCGCGTTACGATTTCTGATCCTGACGCAAGCGGATCCACCATTCGGGCCGCGTCAGCGGCCCGCTTTTTTTCCCATGGAGGGTTGGGCATGAAAAGGCATTCAAGCAAACCTGTCGCGGTACTGGCGTTGCTTGCCCTGGCGACACCGCTGCTGGGCGGCTGCGGCACGCAGGCGGCCGAGTCCGCGCTGCCGGCATTGAATCTGGATCCGGAGCGAGTTTCGGTAGTGGGCCTTTCATCGGGCGCGGCGATGGCGCAGCAGGCGCATTTCGCGTGGTCCGACCGCTTGATCGGAGCCGGCCTGATCGCCGGCCCACCCTATGGCTGCGCCGAAGGCGATCTGGGCACCGCGCTGGGGCGCTGCATGAAGGGCGAGCCGGATGCGCCTGATCCGGTGAGACTGGCCGAACGTGCCCGCGAGCTGGCAGAAAGTGGCCGCATCGCACCGCTTTCCGGACTCGACGGCGACCGCGTCTACGTGCTGCACGGCAAGGCCGACAGCACCGTGGCGGCGGGCGTGACGCGTGCTTCCTACAGCATCTACGAAGCGCTGGCACGCGAGGTGGCCTCGCCGCCGGTGCAGCTTGAAACCATGGTCTGGGATGCCGAGCGCGACATCGCGCATGCCTGGCCGACGCTGGATCAGGGTGGCACCTGCAATGTCACCGAAGCGCCCTTCATCGGTGCCTGCGATTTCGATGCCTCCGGCGAAATGCTGGCCGCGCTGTACGGACCTGCACCGGCCGCAGCCACGGCGGTGGTCGGCAAGGTCCACACCTTCGACCAGAACGCCTATCGCAGCGAAGGCACCGATGCTTTTCTGGCGCAGGAAGGTTTCCTCTACGTGCCCGAGCAGTGCGCGGCCGGCAAACCCTGCGGCGCGGTGATCGCCTTCCATGGCTGCGAGCAGAATGCGGCGATGCTGGGTGACCGTTTCATCGTCGGCAACGGCCTGAACCGCTGGGCCGATGCCTATGATCTGGTGGTGGTGTATCCGCAGACCCGGGCCAGCTTCATGCCGCTCAATCCGAAGGCCTGCTGGGACTGGTGGGGCTATTCCGGGCCGGACTACGACACCCGCGACGGCGTGCAGATGCGCTGGCTGGCGAATCTGACCGCAGCGCTGGGGATTCCGTTGCAGCCCTGATCAGCTGGCGTCACCCAGTTCGATGTGGTCGTGCACCAGATAATCACTGAGGCACTCGATCACCACGGTCAGCGCAGCGTGGGCGCCGGGAGTTTCCAGGCGCTCACGTTCGACCCCTTCGATCCGTCCGAACAGCACCTGGCGCAGCTGTTCCTGGCTGCGCGCACGCAGCAGCAGATCCTGCAGCAGATGGCCGAATTCGGTTGGTGTCGGTGACAGGCCGGTCTGTTCAAACAACTGCGTCAGCGCGGTGAACAGCGCTTGCGCATCGGCCTGCAGACCGTAGTCCTCGGGCCGGTAATCAAGGAAGGCGCGCTGCGCATCGGTCCAGATACGGAAGCTGATCCGCGCCAGCGAGTGGTACAGCGGCGCTTCGGAAATCAGCACCAGCAGCAGATGGCGCGGATTGGCGAAGGCGCTGGCGCTGCCGTGGTGCCATTCGCCGCTGGCGGCAAAGCGCTGCAACCGGATGTGGTCGGAAAAATCGGCGGCCTGCAACTGGTCCAGGATCAGGATCGTGCGTTCGCCTTCGGAATAGGCGCAGGCCTCGGTCAGGGCGCGCTCGAAGGCGCTCATTGGCGCTTCCACCGGCCCTGGTTCGGCATCGTCGGATACCGACATCGGCAGCACCGGTGCGGGCGCTTCGATGTGGCTGAAGTCGTGGTAGAGCACATGCGGATAATCCAGCGCATGCGCCAGCGCGGTCGCGAACGCGGTCTTGCGCCGGCCGCTGGCGCCATCGACCTGCAACACGCGCAGATGCGAGAGGTTGGCTTCGAACAGGCAGCGCAGCACGAACTGGTAATCGTCGTTGGATTCGAAACCGTGGTGGGCAAGACGCTGGCGCAGATTCATGGGCATCCTCCTGAGAGAAACACCATAGCAGTGGCGGCCGGCTCAGTTCGACGGCGGCGGCGCGGGCGGCCGCGCCACTTTCAGGCTGACAGCGGATACGCCGGGCAGCTCGCGCAGCGCGGCGACCAGCTCCACCGAACCCTTCAGGCCCTGACTGTTGCCGGTATCCACGATGCCTTGTGCGGTGGCGGTCAGGCATTTGATCGAAGCCAGGGTGTTGCCGCCCTGGAAGCGTGTCAGCGCGTGCGCGAACGCTTCCGCGGCGCCGGGCACGGTAGTGTCCAGCGTCAGCCGCAGCCGCTGGGCGTGCATGGCGCAGTATTCGGCGATGTCCCAGGCGCGGCGCAGGCGCAGACCGGTGCCGCCACGGAAGCGGTCCTCGTGCAGATGGCCCTCGATCAGCAGGAAGGCGTCGCGTTGCAGCAGCGGGCCGACGTTGCGCAGCACATCGGCATAGACCGTGGCCTCGATCCGCCCGTGGCCATCCTCGAACGCGACGAAGGCGCGGTCCTCATTGCGTCGGTTGACCGCGACTACCTGGCCGGCCAGCAGCACCAGCGCATCATTGCCACGCTGGAAACGGCGTTGCTCCAGTGCCGCATCCACGCCATCCAGGGTGCAGGTGATCAGGCCGGCGACGAACTCGCGCAGCGGGTCGATCGGGTGCCCGCTCAGATAATGGCCGAGGGTCTCGTATTCGCCGGCCAGGCGCTCCAGCAACGGCCATTCGGGCAAGGGTTCGATGCTCGGCAGGATCGGCGCCTGGGCCGCGACCGCATTGCCGAACATGTCGACCTGGCCGGCGGCGCGATCACGCGCCATCTGCTCGGTGGCGCGCAGCATGTCCGGCAGCTGCGCCATCATCGTGGCGCGGTTGGTGCCCAGGGCATCGACCGCGCCGGCGCGGATCAGGGTTTCGTGCACCTTGCGATTGACCCGCGTCCCGAGGCGCTGGCAGAAGTCGAACAGATCGCGGTATCCGCCATCCTCGTTGCGCAGCCGCGCGATTTCCTCGCAGGCGTTCTCGCCCACGCCTTTGATCGCGCCCAGGCCGTAGCGCAGGGTGCGGGCATCGACGGCTTCGAACATGTAGCCGGAAGCGTTGACGTCCGGCGGCAGCACCTCCAGTCCCATCGCGCGGCATTCGGTCAGGAAGGTCACGACCTTGTCGGTCTTGTCCATGTCCGAGGACAGCACCGCCGCCATGAACTGCGCCGGGTAGTGGGTCTTGAGCCAGGCGGTCTGGTAGCTGACCAGCGCGTACGCGGCGGCGTGCGATTTGTTGAAACCGTAGCCGGCGAACTTCTCCATCACATCGAAGATGTCGTCGGCCTTGCGTTCGTCCAGCCCGTTGGCGGCGGCACCGGAGCGGAATTTGATGCGCTCTTTGGCCATTTCCTCGGGCTTTTTCTTGCCCATCGCGCGGCGCAGCAGATCGGCGCCGCCGAGCGAGTAACCGCCGACGATCTGCGCCATCTGCATCACCTGCTCCTGGTAGACCATGATGCCGTAGGTCTCTTTCAGGATCGGTTCCACGCGCGGATCGGGATAGTCGATCGGTTCCTCGCCGTGCTTGCGTTTGCAGAAGCTGGGGATCAGATCCATCGGGCCGGGCCGGTACAGCGACACCAGCGCGATCAGGTCCTCGAAGCGGTCCGGGCGCGCGTCTTTCAGCAGGCGCTGCATGCCGCCGGATTCGAACTGGAACACCGCCACGGTGCGCGCTTGCGCGAACAGCTCGTAGGTGGCACGGTCATTCAGCGGGATCTTTGAAATATCCAGCGGCAGCCGGGACTGTTCGGGATCCGGGAGGTCGCGCGTCCCATTCCCAGCGCCAGATTCCCGATTCCCTTGCTTATTGATCGCCTCCACCGCCCAGTCGATGATCGTCAGCGTGCGCAGGCCGAGAAAGTCGAACTTCACCAGCCCGACGGCTTCCACATCGTCTTTGTCGAACTGGGTCACGACACTGCGGTGGGTGTCGATCCGGCTCGGCGCTTCGGCGTACAGCGGCGAGAATTCGGTCAGCGGCTTCTGCCCGATCACCACTCCGCCGGCGTGCTTGCCGGCGTTGCGGGTCAGGTCTTCGAGCTTGAGCGCAAGATCGATCAGATCGCGCACATCGTCGTCGTTTTCGTAGCGCGCGATCAGGTCCGGCGAGACCAGATCGGCGTTGTCGCGGGCCTTGTCGGTGCGCCCGAGGGCATCGCTCAGGGTGATGCCCAGCACGTTCGGAATCAGTTTGGCGACATCGTCGACCTGGCCGTAGGACAGGCCAAGCACGCGGCCGCAGTCACGCACCGCCGCCTTGGCCGCCATCGTGCCGTAGGTGATGATCTGGCTGACATGGTCGCGGCCGTATTTGCCGGTGACGTAATCGATGACCAGGTCGCGCCGGTCCATGCAGAAGTCGATGTCGAAGTCCGGCATCGAAACGCGTTCCGGATTCAGGAAGCGCTCGAACAGCAGGCCATAAGCGAGTGGATCAATGTCGGTGATGCGCAAGGCCCAGGCCACCAGCGAGCCGGCGCCCGAGCCGCGCCCCGGCCCGACCGGGATGTCGTTGCGTTTGGCCCAGTTGATGAAGTCCGCCACGATCAGGAAATAGCCGGGGAACTGCATGCCGCAGATCACGTCCAGCTCGACCTGCAGCCGCTGCTGGTACTGCTCTGCAGTGAAGCCGGCCGGCAGGCGGTATCCGGCCAAGCGCTGCTCCAGCCCGCGCCGCGATTCGGCCGTGATCCAGCTGTCCAGGGTTTCGCCTTCCGGCACCGGGAACAGCGGCAGATAGGGCGTGCCGAAACTCAGTTCCAGATTGCAGCGCATCGCGATCTGCACGCTGTTTTCCAGGGCGCCGGGCAGGTCGGCGAACAGCTCGGCCATTTCCTCTGGCGTCTTGAAATACTGCTCGGCGGTGTACTCGCGCGGCCGGCGCGGATCGGCCAGCACGCGCCCGGTGGCGATGCAGACGCGTGCCTCGTGCGCGTCGAAATCGTCCTTGTCGAGGAAACGCACATCGTTGCTGGCCACGACCGGACAGTTCAGTTGCCGTGCCAGCGGCAGTGCGCCGGTTTCGAACTCGGTTTCACCGCTGCGCCCGGTGCGGGTCAGCTCCAGATAGAAGCGGTCGCCGAAATCACGTTGCCAGCCGGCCAGACGCAGACCGGCCTCTTCTTCGCGGCCCTCGCGCAGGCATTGGCCGATGTCACTCTGGAAGCCGGCCAGGACGATCAGGCCTTCGCCATGTTCGCGCAGCCAGGAGGCTTCGATGACGACGCGCTCGCCACGGTGCCCATCCAGATAGCTGCGTGAGCTGAGCCGGCACAGGTTGCGGTAGCCGGTCAGGTCCTGGCACAGCAGGGTCAGCCGCGCCGGCTGTTTCAGGCCATCGTCTTCCAGCCACATGTCGGCGCCGGTCAGCGGCTTGATGCCGGCCTTCTCGGCCGTCCGGTAGAACTTCACCTGCGCGAACAGATTGCTCTGGTCGGTCAGTGCCAGCGCCGGCATCCCGGCTTTTGCGCAGCGTTTGACCAGCGCGCCGATGCGGATCGTGGAATCGACCAGCGAAAATTCGCTGTGCAGGTGCAGATGGATGAAACGCGGCTGCATCAGGTGGATGGCTGTGTGGTGGTGGCGGACGGGCCAGCCTAGAGCCGCGCTCGGCGGGCAGCAAGGCTTGACGGAACAGGATCGGCGGCGTGGTGCGGTTCCAGCGGAAAAGCGGCGCGCTGGCGGCTCTCAACCTTTCAGCCGCGCGAGGATTTCCTCGCGAGCTTCGCGCAGCACCGAGTCGCGGTCCAGACTCTGCACGATGTCCGCGACCACGCGCTTGGGGCCTCGTTCGCCCCAGCTTTTGCCGTGTGCCAGATAGTTTTCCGCCGCGCGCCCGACCAGCAGCGTCGCATACCAGGCCAGCGCGCCCTGGGCGGTGGCGGTCAGCGCGGTGGACAAGCCGGCGCTGGCGATTTTCAACGCCGAAGACGCCAGATGGATGCCCCAGATCGCGCCCATCAGCGCCGCCAGCTGCGCCGCTATCGTGGTCAGCAGGCGGCCGGCTTCGGTGCGCGTCAATGGCAGGCCGTAGATGCGCGACAGGTGCATTACCAGCGCCACATCGAGCGTGGCGGCGGCGAGCAGGTCGGCTACCGGGATCGGATTCAATGCCACCGCGACGCCCTTGCCGAGGCAGTACATGCGGATCGTGCGGGCGGCCAGATCGTGCCGGATCGCGGTCAGGCGGGTGCCGATCTCGTCGGAAAGACGTCCGGCGAACAGCGCCGCGTTCAACGCCGCCAGGGTCTTCCCCTCGGCTTCCAGAATCGCAAGGATGCGCCCGCGCAGCGCCGAAACATCCGGCTCGCGGCTGCGTTCTTCTTCCACTTCGCGCCCGTCCGGAAGCACTTTCAGCACCCGCTGCGGCACCGGTTGCGCCATCGCCGCGACGATGTTCTGCGGCGCGACGATGCCGCGCGAATGTTCGGCCAGCCGCGCCAGCAGGGCGTCGCGCTCGGTGGCGGTGTAGCGGTCGGCCTTGTTCAGCACCAGCAGCAGCGGACGCTGGCTGCGCGCCAGCAATTGCAGGGCCTCGACCTCGACCGAGGTCATGTCGGCATCGACCACGAAGATCACCAGATCGCTGCGCCCGGCCACATCGAAGGCCAGCGCCTCGCGTTCCTCGCCGGACAGCTCATTGATGCCGGGGGTATCAATCAGGTGCACGCCCTGCACCTGCACTTCACGCCAGGCTTGGTGCTCGGCTCGCGTGGTGGTGCCGTGCAGCACGCCGACCTGGAACGCAGCATCGCCCAGCAGCGCATTGAGCAATGCCGATTTGCCGACACTGACGCGACCGAACACCGCGATGTGGACGTGGCCGTTTTCCAGCTTGTCCAGCATCAGCTCGATGCGCGAATAGTCGGCCGCCAGACTGGCGCGCACCGGCGCCGGGATCGAGGCATCGTCGAGCAGCGCGCGCAGGCTGTCGGCGGCACGCAGCAGATGGTCCTGGCCTTCGTCCGCCGTCGTCACGGGATCACCGCGACGGCGGAAACGGCGCCAGCGCTCGCGCAGGCTCATCGTATCGCCGAGCCGCTGCGGCTCACTGCGCGCGCAGCGTCAGCGATGTCGCCACGCCGATCTCGTGCACGATCGTGGAGGCATCGGACCAGTCGCCGGCACCGACATCGAAGGCCAGCCGGTTGACGCTGGCCTGACCCTTCAGGGTGGCGTTGCCGCCATCGGCGCTCCAGTCGAATTCCAGCACCACCGGCTTGGCGATGCCGCGCAGCGTCAGGGTGCCATCGGCGGCGAAGCGGCCAGCGCCAAGTTCACGGAAGGCGGTGGCGACATAGGTGGCCTTCGGCGTGTTGGCGACGTCGAAGAATTCGCTGCCCAGCAGCATTTCGTCGCGCTCGGCGCTGGCGCTGTCGGCACTGGCCAGGTCGATCTCGACCTTGAACGAGGAGCCGGCCAGATCCGCCGGATCGAACACGATCTTCGCGTCGAAACGGCCGAAGCGGCCGGTGAAAGCCTCACCCTCGGCGCTGGCGGAAAATTCCAGCGTCGAGCCGGCATCGGTGCTCCAGGCGGTGGCGGCAAGCACGCCGGCCGGAGCGGAAAGCAGCGCGGCCAGCGCCAGCGCGCCGAGAGTGCGCAGGGTGGAGGTGGAGATGTTCATGTGGTGGTGTCCTTTTCTAGTGAGGCCGGAAGCATCCGCATCAGGGTGCGGTCCTTCTGGATGAAGTGATGCCACAGCGCGGCGCCGGCGTGCGCAAGTACCAGCGCCAGCAGGATCCAGATGCCCCAGCTGTGGATGTCGAATGCCAGGTTCTTCAGGTCCGGATTGGGCGCGCTGAGCTTGGGCACGGTGAACAGCTTGAAAAACTTCAGCGCGCGCAGACCGCTGGCCGAGTCGTATAGCCAGCCGGAAATCGGCATCGCGAACGCCATGATGTAGATCGCCCAGTGGGTGACGCTGGCGACCGCGTGCTGCCAGGTCGGCGTGCCGGGCACCGGCTTCGGCGCACCGGCGTACAGGCGCCAGATCAGACGCAGCACCATCAATGCCAGCACCGTCAGGCCGAGCGACTTGTGCAGGTCGTAGACCCAGAAATACTTCGGAGAACGCGGCAGTTCACCCAGCAGGAAACCCAGCGCCGCCAGCCCCAGGATCAGCGCGGCGATGCTCCAGTGCAGCACCTGGCTGGGCCAGTTCCAGCGATGTTCGGAATTGCGAAGCGACATGTCGGGCGTCTCCTTGGCGATGAAGGTGGTGATGACTGCGGCAAAGCCTAGTGCGCGCCCGACGTACTGAACAGTAGCGCAGCGTGATCACTGTGTTTCATCTGGAGAAACACCCCGTGCGCGGACCGCTTCCACCTCGATTCGCAGATCGACCTGCGCCCCGATGCTGCCGGCATGCCCGGTGATGCCGAAATCGGCCCGCTGCAGCCGCGCGCTGGCGGAAAATCCCGCCGTGCGACGCAAGGTGTAGCGGCTGCGCGCCCGCTTGTTGAGGCGCGCCTCCAGCACCAGCGGACCTTCGACGCCGCGCAGCGTCAACACCCCATGCACCCGCAAGCGCTGCTCATCGAGCACTTCAACACGGTTCGACACGAAACGCGCCAACGGATGCGCCGACGCATCGAGGAAATCGCGTTTCAGGATGCGCTGGTTGAATCCGGTATCGCCCAGATCCAGCGTCGCCAGATCCACTTCCACCTCGACCCGCGAACCGGCCAGATCATCTTCATCCAGATACAGCGTGCCGCGCGGCTGCGAAAACGTGCCCAGTGCACTCGAATACCCGTTGTGCCCGATGCTGAAAACGATCCGGCTGTGCACCGGGTCCAGCTCGTAGCGCTGTGCCTGTGCCTGTGCGGCAGATGCCGCTGCGATGGCCGCAACCGCCAGCAGCAGCGCCGCCAGCGTGCGGGTGGGTACAGGGGAAAGAGGGAGCCGCATCGGCATGTCCTGCAACACAGCGCCTGCCGGCGCGTTGTCCCGATGCTAAGACAATCCGCACCGAACCGGATGTGTGTCGTGTCGCCATGCGTGGATCTCGCGCTGATTGTCGCCCATCCCGGCCACCAGGTAGCCCGGGCAAGGCTTAGCCGCATCCGGGGTCGGGGTCATCGGGAAAGGCCAGCCCGGGTGCGCTTTGCCTATCCGGGCGACGGTGTTTGGTGGGCTCCGTTTTTGGCCCTTGATGCAGATTTGTGCGGCGGTTGAAGCCGCCGCTGACTCGGGTTACTGGTTGAAGTCGAAGTTCATCGCCAGGTCGGGCGGGGCCAGGAAATGGCCCATGACGTAGTTGACGCCGCTGGTGAACAGCACCGTCATGGTGCCTGCGTCCTGCACGCCTTCGGCGATGGTTTTCAGGCCCAGGCCGTCGGCGCGCTGGGTGATTTCGCGGACTTTCTGCTGGCTCTCGCTGTTCTTGCCCAGGTCTTCGATCAGGTTGCGGTCGATCATCAGGTAGTCCGATTCGACATGGGTCAGCAGCTGGAACGAGTTGAGCCCCATGCCGAACTGCTCCAGGCACAGCTGGCAGCCGAATTTCGCCAGCGCGGTACGCAGTTCCTGCACCGCCTTGAGATTGGTGAAGGCGGTCGATTCGGGGATGCTCAGCACCAGGTTCTCAGCCGGCACGTCGGCCTGCTTGAGGTTGGTCGCGATCCACAGCGCCAGCTGCGGATCCTGCAGGCTGTCCACGGTGATCTTGACGAACAGGCGGGTGCTCTTGCCAGCGCGCTGGCGCTGGGCGATGGCGACGATCGCGCGCTGGATCACCCAGCGGTCGATGCGCGCCATCATGCCGTGTTCCTCGGCGATGCCCATGAACACGCTGGGCGAGACGACATCGCCGTTCGGGCCCTTCAGGCGCAGCAGCACCTGGTAGGTTTCCTCCGGCTCGCCGAGCAGGTGGATGATCGGCTGGAAGGCCTGCACGAAGCCTTCGCCCTTGAGTGCGGCTTCCATGTGCGCGGCCCACTGCGCGATGCGTTCCTCTTCGGCACGGTCGCGGGCGCCCGGATCGAAGATCAGGCAGCGGTTGCCGCCTTCGGCCTGTGCGGTCTGCAACTGCGAGACGACCTTGTTCAGCACCTGCTGGGCGCTGGCGATCTTCTGCCCGATCTGTACCCCGCCGATGCTGGCGGTGGTGTTGAGCGAATGCTCGCCCATGTCCAGGATGGCGTTCTGGAAGGCCTTGCAGAGTTTTTCGCCCAGTTCGCGGGTCTGCACGTGGCTGGCGTTGCGCAGCAGCAATGCGAAGCCATGGTCGGTGAAGCGCGCCGCCAGCACGTTGTCGCCCAGCTGCGATTCGATGCGCGCGCTGGTGGCGCGCAGCAGGTCGTCGGCATTGCCCACGCCGATGGCGTTGAGCAGGTTGGCGTAGTTGTCCAGTTCCAGCAGCAGCATGGCCTGGTCGCCGGCACCTTCGGCCGCGGCCGCGATCACGGTGTCCAGTTCGCCGAGGAAATGTTGGCGGTTGTACAGCCCGGTGGTCTGGTCGCGCTGGCGCAGCGCGTCCAGTTCCTTGACCATTTCCGCATCGATCAGCTGCGGGCGGATCACGATCTGGATGCAGGGCTCGCCTTCGTAGCTGGCCTGGGTGAACTCCATCATCGCGTCGAAGGTTTCGCCATCGGAACGGCGCGCCTTCAATTCCACATTCTTGGGCGGCGCTTCGCCGCGGCTGAGCTGGCGCAGCAGGTGCTTGAAGGTGTCGGTGTCCTCGGGGCCGACCATGTCCAGCAGCGGCAAGCCTTCGATTTCCTCGAAGTTCTCGTAGCCGAACATCTCCAGATAGGCCTGGTTGGCGCGGATGTGCATGCCTTCGTGCACGTAGGCGATCGGGTCGCGCGAGGAGGCGATCAGTGCATCGCAGCGGCGTTCGGTTTCGCGCAGTGCGGCTTCCAGTCGGCGCACCAGGCGGCGGCGTTCGCCGATCCGCGCTTCGCGCCGTACGATGCCTTGCAGGTGTTCGGCCCGGCCACGCAGGGTAAAGCCGCTGGCGCCCTGGGCCATGACGTCCAGCACGCTGGCTTCATCGACCTGATCAAGCAGCGCGATGACGTTGACATCCTTGCCGCTGGCCACGGTGGCCTGCACCACGCTGGCGAACGGAATCGTGCGCGCCGAATAGGAGGCCAGGATCAGGTCGCTGCCGCTGCCGGCGAGGGCGGCCTCCAGTTCTTCCGCTGATTCCGGGCGGCTGGGGCGGACGGCGATGCCGCCGTTGCGCAGCAAACTGATGCTGTGCTCGGCATCTTCGAGCTTGTCGTCGACCAGCATCAGGCGGACGACAGTATCTTGGTTCGACATGGGGTGCGCTACAGAAAGTCCATCGGGGTTTTTTACATGCTTGCCGGGCAATGTCCAGCGCTGAAGGTCACGATATGCCCAAAATTGGCAGTTTTGCCGGAGCCCCGGCAACTTCCCGCACCAGCCGTGGCAGCAGGTAGCCGGGCAGGCGGGCGCGCAGCGCTTCGTACAGCGGCAGGGCCTGTGCATCGGGCACGTGGAAGTGCGCGGTGCCGGCCACCTGGTCGAGCTGGTGCAGGTAATAGGATTGCACGCCGAGTTCGAACAGGCGTTCGGAAAGTCCGGCCAGCGCCGGCAGGTTGTCATTGACGCCGCGCAGCAGCACGGCCTGGTTGTAGAGCCGCACGCCGTGGCGGGACAGCGCCGTGCAGGCTTCGGCCACGGAGGCATCCAGTTCCTGCGCGTGGTTGGCGTGGATCACCATCACCACCGGCCAGGGCAGGCTGGCGAGCCAGCCCAGCAGTTCATCATCAATGCGCGAGGGCAGCACCACCGGCAAGCGGCTGTGGATGCGCAGCCGGCGCAGCTGCGGTATCGGGCGCAAGGCGTCGGTCAGTTCGGACAGCTTGGCGGTGGAAAGCGACAACGGATCGCCGCCGGACAGCAGCACTTCGTCGATGTCCTGCGCCTGTTCCAGCCAGGCGATGGCCTCGCGCCAGCCGTTGGCGGCAGCGGTTTCCTCGCCGTAGGGGAAATGGCGGCGGAAGCAGTAGCGACAGTGCACCGCGCAGCTGCCGGTGGCGATCAGCAGCGCGCGGCCTTCGTATTTGTGCAGCAGACCGCGCGCGTCGCGGCTGGCAAGGTCGCCGACCGCATCCAGGGTGAAACCGGCGACCGGGCGGGTTTCCTCGTCCAGCGGCAGCACCTGTCGCAGCAGCGGATCGGCCGCATCGCCATGCCGCATGCGCTGCACGAAGGCACGCGGTACGCGCATCGGGAAGCCGGCGTCTCCGGGCGGCAGGCGCGCGGCCAGAGGCTCAAGACCCAGTTCGCGCAGCAGCTGCGCCGGGTCGGTGATGGCTTCGCGGTAGTCCCGGCGCCAGTCGGAGGGCTGCGCGGAGCGCTGGCTTGCAGTTATCATGGCGAGCTTGCTCGGCGTCAGGCCGACGATTCGATTCCACCCACAATTGTAGCCGCCCGGCCGGCTAACACGGAGCATCACCATGGCCACACTCGGCATGAACGACGTCAAGAACGGATCCAAGATCATTGTGGACGGTGCGCCGTGCGTGATCGTGGACACCGATTTCATCAAGCCCGGCAAGGGCCAAGCCTTCACCCGCGTGCGCTACCGCAACATCCGCACCGGCCGCACGATGGAAATGACGATGAAGTCGACCGACTCGGTGGAAACCGCCGACGTGGTCGATACCGATATGCAGTACCTCTACAGCGATGGCGAGTTCTGGCACTTCATGCAGCCGGACACCTTCGAGCAGCACAGCGCCGACGAGAACGCCATGGGCGAAGCGGCACAGTGGCTCAAGGGCGAGGAAGACTGCGTGGTGACGCTGTGGAACGGCGCGCCGATTTCGGTCACGCCGCCGAATTTCGTCGAGCTGAAGATCGTCGAGACCGACCCGGGCCTGCGTGGCGACACCTCCGGCGGCGGCGGCAAGCCGGCCAAGCTGGAAACCGGCGCGGTGGTGCGCGTGCCGCTGTTCGTGGGTCAGGAAGAAGTGATCCGCGTGGATACGCGTACCGGTGAATACGTTTCGCGCGTGAAATAAGGACGTTATCTCCCTCTCCCCCGCTGGCGGGGGAGAGGGCTGGGGTGAGGGGGCTTTCCCGGATACACAGAAAGCAACAGGAAGCCAAAGCAACTCACGCCTTTGGCGCTCGCCTCTCACCCTGATCCTCTCCCCGTTTGTGGTGGAGGGCGATCAATGACTGGATACACCCATGACCATCACCCCCTGCGACCTGTTGATCGAAGCCGGCTGGGTCATCCCGGTGGAGCCGCATGGCGTGGTGCTGGAAGGCCACGCCGTTGCGGTCAGCGATGGCCGCATCGTGGCGCTGCTGCCCTCGAATGAAGCCCGCGCGCGTTTCGCGCCGAAGGAAAGCGTGCAGCTGCCGCACAGCGCGCTGATCCCCGGCCTGGTCAATGCGCACACGCACAACCCGATGACGCTGATGCGCGGCGTCGCCGACGATCTGCCGCTGATGGAATGGCTCAACGGGCACATCTGGCCGATTGAAGGCGCGGTGCTGGGCCCGCGTTTCTGCGCCGACGGCACCGAGCTGGCGGTGGCGGAAATGCTGCGCGGTGGCACCACCTGCTGCAACGAAAATTATTTCTTCCCCGATGCGATTGGCGCGGTGTATTCCCGCTTGGGTTTCCGTAGCCGCCTCGGCCTGCCGGTGATCGATTTCCCGACGCCGTGGGCGCGCAGCCAGGACGAATATTTCGACAAGGCGCAGCAGGTGCACGACGATTTTCGCGACGATGCGTGGGTGTCGACCGCGTTCGTGCCGCACGCGCCGTACACCGTGGCCGATTCGGCCTTCGAACGCATCCGCGTGTTGTCGGATCAGCTCGACATCCCGGTGCATTGCCATGTGCATGAAACCGAACAGGAAATCACCGATTCGCTGGCGCAGTACAAGCAGCGTCCGCTGGCGCGGTTGCAGCGTCTGGGGCTGGTCAACCGGCATCTGATCGCGGTGCACATGACGCAGCTGACGCCGGCCGAAATCGAGCTGTGCGCGGCACAGGGCGTTTCGGTGGTGCACTGCCCGGAATCCAACCTCAAGCTGGCGTCCGGTTTTTCCCCGGTTGAGGCGATGCGGCGTGCCGGCGTCAATGTCGCGCTGGGCACCGATGGCTGCGCCAGCAACAACGATCTGGACATGTTCGGCGAAATGCGCACCGCGGCGCTGCTGGCCAAGGGCGTGGCACAGGACGCGGCTGCACTGGACGCAGCGCAGACCCTGCGCATGGCCACGCTCAACGGCGCGCGCGCGCTGGAACTGGCCGACCGGATTGGCTCGATCGAAGTCGGCAAGCTCGCCGATCTGGCCGCCGTGCGGCTGGACGAGCTTGAAACCCAGCCCATGTACGACCCGATTTCGCAACTGGTCTACGCCTGTGGCCGCCACCAGGTGCACTGGGTCTGGATCGGCGGCAAGGCGCGTCTGCGCGAGCGCGAGCTGGTGGACATGGATATCCCCGCGCTCACCGCCCGCGTGCGCGAATGGCAGCAGCGCATCGCCACGCTGCGCCCGGCCTGAGCAACGCGGCGGCCGTGGCGGGCGCCGTGCAACAGGAGTCATGCCGATGAATGTTTCCTCTCCGGGCCAGACGCCCGACACCGCAGGCGGCAACGCCGCGTCATCACTCAGCGCCGATCAGGTCAACGCCGATCCGGCCGAGCTGGCCAAGTTCTCGCGCCTGGCCTCGCGCTGGTGGGACCCGGAAGGCGAATCCCGCCCGCTGCATGATCTGAATCCCGAACGTCTGGCCTATGTGCGCGAACGCTGCACGCTGGCCGGTGCGCAGGTGCTGGATATCGGCTGCGGCGGCGGTCTGCTGTCCGAGGCGATGGCGGGCGAGGGTGCGCAGGTCACCGGCATCGATCTGTCGAACGAGCTGATCGACGTGGCCCGCCTGCATCTGCTCGAATCCGGCCGCAAGGTCGATTACCGCTGCATCAGTGCCGAGGCGCTGGCGCAGCAGATGCCGGGCCATTTCGATGCCGTCACCTGCATGGAAATGCTTGAACACGTGCCTGATCCAGGCTCGGTGATCGCAGCCTGCGCGAGCCTGCTCAAGCCGGGCGGGCGGCTGTTTCTTTCCACCTTGAATCGCACGCCGCAGGCCTTCGCGCTGGCGATTGCCGGGGCCGAATACGTGATGCGGCTGCTGCCGGTGGGCACGCACGATTACGCCCGTTTCATCCGCCCGGCCGAACTGGCGCAGGCGCTGCGCGCCGCCGGGCTGACGCTGGAAGACGTCAGCGGCCTGCACTACAACCCGTTCAGCCGCCGCACCCGGCGTGGCGGCTCGACCGCAGTCAACTACCTGGCCTGCGCGGTGAAACCGGTATGAGTCAGGCTGCCGTGGCACCGGCATCGCAGATCGCGCCGCTGGTGCTGTTCGATCTGGACGGCACCCTGGCCGATTCAGCCATCGACCTGGCGGCCGCCGTCAATGATGTTCGCGCCGGTCTGGCGCTGGCGGCGGTGCCGGTGGAGCAGGTGCGCACCGCGATTTCCGCCGGCGCATTGGCGATCCTGACGCTGGGCCTGCCGGAGCTTTCCGAGGTCGAAAGGCGTGCGCAGGTGGAGTCTTTCCTGGCGCATTACATCGAACGTATCGGTCATGGCGGCGGCCTGTTCGACGGCATCGCCGAACTGCTGACGCTGATCGAAGACGCCGGTTCGCGCTGGGGCGTGGTGACCAACAAGCGCGAGGATCTGGCGCATCGCGTGATCGACCGGCTCGGCCTGCGCGAGCGCTGCGCGGTGCTGATCGGCGGCGATACGCTGGCGCGCTGCAAGCCCGATCCGCTGCCGGTGTTGACCGCCTGTGAGCGTGTCGGCGTGGAACCGCAGTACAGCGTGTTCATCGGCGACGATCTGCGCGATGTGCAGGCTGGACGCGCGGCCGGTTGCCGCACGATCGCGGTGCGCTGGGGTTTCCACCCGGCCGATGATGATCCGGCCCGCTGGGGCGCGGATCTGGTCGTGGACGCACCTGAAGCACTGCTGCGCGCCGGCGCGCTGGCCCCGGCATGAGCGATTCGCCGCTGACGCAATCGGTCGATGACGTGCTCGACAGCCATGTGCGCAAATGGCTGGCGAACGAGCCGGAAATGGAAACCGCATTGCTGTTCGCCGGTGCCTCGCGCGACCTGGCGGCGTTGTGGGGCGCGTTGCTCAACGAATGGCTGGACGCGTTGTTCGGGCGCTCGGACAGCGGCGTGGCGCAGGTGAAGCTGGGCTGGTGGGGCGAGGCGTTGGCGCTGGCCTCGGATGCTTCACCGCATCCGCTGGTGCGTGCCTTCGCGCTGGCCGGTGGCGGCGTTGCCGGTGCGGCGCGCTGGCGGGCGGTGACGCTGGCCGCGCTGGAACTGCTGTCGCGCGAAACCTCACCAACCAGCGTCGAGGATCTGGTGGCGACCCGCCTGCCGATGGCGCAGGCCCTGGTCGCGGTGGAAGATGCCCTGTGGCCGCAAGCCGGCAGCGGCGATGCGCAGGCGCTGGCGCGTTATCTGGTGCTGTGGCAATGGCGCCGGCACCGTCCCGAGCAGACGCCGCAGCCGGGCTGGTTGCCGTTGCAGCTGCTGGCGCGCCACGACCTGCGCGCGCCGGCAGTCTATCAGCGCCGCGACGATGCTGCCGCAGCCGCATTGTTCGCGGACTTGGCCGATGCGCTGCTGCAAGTGCGACCCACCGCTGCCGGCCCGCGCCTGCGGCGTGTCCGCACCCGGTTCGATGAACTGGCACTGGAACGGCTGCGACGCCACCATCGGCAGCCGTTTCCGGCCAGTGGTCTGGCGCTGCTGTGGCGCAGCTGGCGCGCCGCCGCTGGTGTGCCAGCCTGACTGGCGGCTTGCGCCCGCTTCGTTTCCGGCTTGAACCGAGCCGGCGGCGGCCACACCTGCAACGGGATGGCGTTTCCATGCCTGCATGATTCCCTTTTCGAATACTGTTCCCGATCGCGGCATTGCGGCCGCAGGAAATCCTTCAATGACCGACACCTCCGTCCATCCGGATGCCGATCCAGCCTCATTGGCCGACATCGTCGCGCGCCAGCCTTCCGCACATTTTGCCGCGCTGGACCAGGTTGGCATGCGCCATATCGAAATGCCGCTGAAGCTGAAGCTGGATGGCGAAACCTGCCTGCTGCCGGCACAGGTGTCGGCCTTCGTGGACCTGCGTGATCCGACCGCGCGCGGCATCCACATGTCGCGCCTGTACCGCCTGTCCGACGAATATCTGGGCCGTGGCGCGCTGGATGTGGCCGGAGTGCGCGCGTTGCTGGACGCGATGCTGGCCTCGCACACCGGCCTGTCCGGTCGCGCCCGGCTTTCAATCGAATTCACCCTGCCGCTGCGGCGTGATTCGCTGCGCAGCGGGCTCTCGGGCTGGCGCCAGTATCCGGTGCGCATCGACGCGACGCTGGAAGACGGCCGCTGGCGCTGCGAGATCGGTGCCGACGTGCTGTATTCCAGCACCTGCCCGGGCTCGGCGGCGATGGCGCGGCAGGTGGTCCGGCAGCAGTTCCTGGAAAAGTTCGGCAGCGGCCAGGTCGATGCCACGGCAGTCGCGGACTGGCTGGAATCGCCTTCCGGCATCGCCGCCACGCCGCATGCGCAGCGCTCGCGTGCACGGGTGCAGGTGGCGCTGGCCGATGATGTGGACGAATTGCCGCTGGTGACGCTGATCGATCTGATCGAAGCCACGCTCGCCACGCCGGTGCAGGGCGCGGTCAAGCGCGTCGACGAGCAGGAATTCGCCTGCCTCAACGGCGAAAACCCGATGTACTGCGAAGACGCCGCGCGCCGTGTCCGTGATGCGCTGGATGCCCAGCCCTGGATCGCCGATTACGCGATCGACGCCGCCCATTTTGAAAGCCTGCACCCGCATGATGCGGTGGCCCAGGTGGTCAAGGGCGTGGCGGGCGGGTTTGGCAGATCGGCCTGATGCGGTTTATTGCTGATCGGCGAGGTTGCGGTCGGCGACAGGCGCAGCTGCGCCTGTCGATGCCGGGCGGCATCACCGGATGGGCCGCGCTACTTCGCCGGCGGCGCCGATTCGCTGCTGCGGGGCTTGACGCTGCGCACCACGATCGGGCGGTGGTAGTGGCCCCACCAGTAGCCGTGGTAGCCGGGCCAGAATGGATCGCTGTAGTAGGTCCGCACCTGGCTCTGCTGCGGCCACAGGTAAATCACGTCGGCGGCCACGCGCGGATAGCGGTATTCGTATTCGCCGATCTGGCGCAGTTCGAAATCCTGGATGCGGCCAGTGACGGTGACGTCGCGCTCGGTGGTGAAGATGGCCGGATCGTAGAAGCCGCTGCGGCAGGCGATGAAGCGGCCCTGGCTCTGGTCGGCGTCGCTGACCGGGCGCGCGCTGCCGGAGAGATCGCGGCCGAGGATTTCGAAACAGGTGTGCTGCGGCGAAGGTTCCACCGCAATGATGCGGCCGCCCCAGCGCACCAGATCGCCGGCCTGGCCGGAACTGGCGGCCTGGGCCGGAGCGACGGCGGTGAATTGGCCGCGTAGCGGCTTGGGCGGCGTGGCGCAGCCGACCAGCATGATGCCGGCCGCGATCAGCAATGCAAAACGGGTCATGGCGTTCTCCTTGCGGCGGGGGATACGGGGCGGAAACGGCGCAGTTCGCGGATCAGTTCGCGGCGCTGGTCGTCATCCGGCGTCAGTGCAGCGTAGCGCTGCGTGCTGTAACGCCGGGTAAGCGCGCGTAGAGCTTCGGCTTGCTGCGGCCAGTGGGCGGCCGCACGTTCGATGAAGGCCCCGGCGGTTTCGCTGTCGTGCTTGCCCAGGCCGGCACGTGCCAGACGGGCGGTGAAGTGCTGCCACGCCGCGAGCAGCGGATCGCGGCTGCGCACCGGCGATCCGCGCCACAGCAGCAGGAAGCTGATCGACACCGCCAGCACGATGCCGATCGCCAGCGCTGCACCAATCTGGCGCCAGTCCTGCGGGTCCAGGCCGATGCGTGCCAGCAGTTCGCGTTGGCGGGCGGCGTTGAAATCCACGATCAGATAATTCCAGCCGCGCCGCATCGCATCGGCGACATCCCATAGCGGCTGGCCCCAGCGGCTCAGTGCGCCGGGTGGCGGCGTGATGCTGGAAAGGCCGTCGCGGATGCGTTCGGGCGCGACCGCGCTGGTCGGGTCGATCCGCACCCAGCCGCGATCCTGCAGCCAGACTTCGGTCCAGGCGTGGGCGTCGGAATTGCGCACCAGCCAGTATTCGCCGACGCGGTTGAAAAAGCCGCCCTGGTAGCCGGTCACCACCCGTGCCGGCACCCCGGCGCTGCGCATCATCACCGCGAAGGCCGAGGCGAAGTGTTCGCAATAGCCTTCGCGCGTGTTGAAAAGGAAATCATCGACGCTGTCGCGCCCCAGCGGCGGCGGCGTCAGCGAATAGGTGAACTGCGCGTTGAACAGCGCCAGCGCGCGCTGCACCAGCGCATCCGGGCCATCGCCCTCGGCCTGCCATTGCGCGATCAGCGCGGCAGTGCGCGGGTTGTAGCCGTCCGGCAGGCGCAGGTTGCGGCGCCGTGCCGGATCGGAAAGCTCCGGATCGAAACGGTAATCGACCGCCGAACCAACCCGGAAACGCTTCACCGAGTTGGGCGCACGGCGTGAATACATCGTGCGTTCGCCACCCATGCGCGAATCGTCCGGCGCCACCGCCGGCACGTCCAGGCCGATCAGATAGCGGTACTGCGTGGGTTCCTGCATCACCTCGTGGAACAGCGGGGCGCCGGTGATCACCAGTTCGCCCTGTGGCTGGAACATGTCGCCATCCCAGCGCGACCAGCGCCGCCCGTCAAAATCGCCCAGCACCGGGCCGCGCCAGTACATCTGGTTGCGCGGCGGCGGCTCGCCTTCGAAGGTGACGCGCAGTGCCGCGCTGTCGTCCAGCAGCATCTCGACGATATCGCCCGGGCTCATGTTGTTGGACAGGCCGGAACGGGCGCGGTCGTCGGCGCCGGGCGCGCCCCACAACGGCTCGGGAAAGCGCGGGAACAGGAAGAACACCACGAACGCGAACGGCAGCGAGATCGCCAGCAGCAGCGCGCTGGAACCCAATGCGCGCAGCGGCGTGGTGGCCGGCAACGGCTGCTCGGGGAACTGCACCTTCGCCAGCCGCGCCAGCGCCGCGATCACGACGATCGCGCCGATCAGCGCCAGCAGCAGCGTGAGCGGGCCCTGATCGCGCAGGAATCCGGCCATGATCGCGAACAGCGCGAAGCTGCACGCGCTACGGCCATCGCGCACACTGCCGGTTTCCAGCAGCTTGGAAGCCAGCATCGCGGCCAGCAGTGCGGCGCCGGTTTCCTGCCCGATGTTGAAGCCGGAACTGGCCACTGCGGCACTGGCCACGGCGATGGTCAGCGGCAGCCGCATCGCCGGTGGCAGACGCTGGCGTCGCAGGCCCAGCCCGATGCCCAGCGCGGCCACGCTCAGCAGCAGGATCACCAGCCATATCGGCAAACCGGGGATCACCGGCAACAGCGAGGCCAGCACCGCCGCCGCGACCCAGAGGAAGCTGGTGCGGTCCAGCGGATGGGTGTGCTTCAACGCTGCCACGGCATCGACCTCATGGTGCCAGCGCCAGTGCCTTGAAGCAGGCGTGCAGATGCGACGGACCCTGGCCGGGACCGATCTGCGCATCGGGCATCAGCAGCGTGGTGACCTGCGCCTGGCGCTCGGCATCGGCCAGCCAGCGTGCCAGCCGCCGCGCACGTGCATCGCTGGACAGCGGCGCCAGTGCGTCCCACGAGAATTCCTGGCGGGTGCCGCCGGGCTGTTCGTATTCGCGCACCAGCAGGTGCTGGGCGCGGGCGCTGTGCTTCCACGCCACCTGCCGCATCGGATCGCCACGGCGGTAATCGCGCAGCGTCACCGCTTCATCGCCGGCACCACGCTGCGGGCGCGGATGGTCCTGGCCGCCTTCACCGGGCGGCTGCGGCGGGTCTTTTTCCAGCGCCGGCCAGACCAGCGGGCGCGCGTCCGGATGCAGCCAGCTCCAGACCTCGAACAGGCCCAGTGGCTGCTGGCTGAACAGTTTGAAGCGCCCGACCGGTGCCCGTCCGCGCCGCCGCGTGGTGCGCGTCAGTTCCACTTCGCACGGTTGCCCGTCGTGCAGTGCAAACGCGGCGCGCTGGCCGTCGCGTTGCAGGATCAGGCCTTCGCAGCGGCGCCGCCGTTCGCTGCGGAAACGCAGTCTAAGACGCTGCACCTGGCCGGCGTGCACCGGCTGTGCATCGAGCGTTTCCAACTGCACCCCGCTCAGGTTCAGATAGCCGCGCAACAGGCAACTGAGCATCAGTGACAGCAGCAGGAAGCACAGGATCAGCGCCGGATTGTTGTTGTAGTTCAGCGCGCCGACCGTCATCGCCACCAGCAGCAGCGCGAAGAACAGGCCGTAGGGCGTGGGCAGCACATAGATGCGGCGCCGGTGCAGGCGGATCGGCAGCGGCTCGATCGCGCGCGGGCGAACGAAACGCTGCAAGGCCTGCGGGATGCGCATGCGCTCGCCGCCGCCGTGATCGGCAGCAGCGGAGCTGGAAGCGCGGGTTGCGGAACCTGACATGGACGTGCGCGTGTTCAGAACAGCCGGGAAATGCCGGGGCGGACAGGTGGAACCGTCAGCACCGGTTTCAATCCACCGCCACGCTGTCGAGCACCGCCTGCGCCAGCGCCGGGCCGGAGCCGGCATCGGCGGCAGGCACTAGACGATGCCCGGCCACCGGCACGAACAGCGCCTGCACATCATCGGGCAGCACATGGCTGCGGCCGGACAGCAGCGCCCGCGCCCGCGCCGCACGCAACAGCGCCAGCCCGGCGCGCGGGGACAGCCCGGTTTCGATGCCCGGATGACGGCGGCTGTGTGCCAGCAGAGCCAGTACGTAATCCACCAGCGCCTCGCTGGCATGCACCTGTTCGACCGCAGCGCGCAGGTGCAGCACCTGCTCCTGATCCAGCTGCGGCTGCAATGCCGCGATCTGTTCGCGCCGGTCGTGGCCGGTCAGCAGCGCGCGCTCGGAGCCGGTATCCGGATAGCCGAGCGAGAAGCGCAGCAGGAAGCGGTCGAGCTGCGAATCGGGCAGCGGGAAAGTGCCCGACAGATCCACTGGGTTCTGCGTGGCGATCACGAAGAACGGCTGCGCCAGCACATGCGTGGTGCCGTCCAGCGTGACCTGGTGTTCGGCCATCGCTTCCAGCAGCGCGCTCTGGGTGCGCGGCGGCGCGCGGTTGATCTCATCGGCCAGCAACACCTGGGTGAACACCGGGCCGGGATGGAAGCGGAACTGCTGCGAGGGCGCGTCGTAGATCGACACGCCAAGCACATCGGCCGGCATCAGATCCGAGGTGAACTGCACCCGCTGGAACTGCAATCCGAGCGTGGCCGACAGCGCCTGCGCCAGCGTGGTCTTGCCCAGCCCGGGCAGGTCTTCGATCAGCACATGGCCGCCGGCCAGCAGTGCCACGAAGGCCAGTTGAACCTGCTCGGACTTGCCCAGGATCATCGCGTTGACCTGCTGTTGGGCGCGCGTCAATGCGGCGGTCGGCAAGTCGGGTATCGTGGTCGCTTGGGCGGGAACGGACATCGGAATCTGCCTTGGGTGATCGGCTCGGAGTGTAGCGGGATATGCAGTCAGAACGACGCGCACGCGTCACGTTTCTTGTGGTGTGGGCGCTGCTGGGCGCGATCAAGCTGCTGATCGCAGCGCGTTTGCCGCTGTTCGTGGACGAAGCCTTCTATTGGCAGGAAAGCCGGCACCTGGCCTGGGCCTATTCGGACCTGCCGGGGTTGACTGCGTGGCTGATCGGATTGGGCTCGTCGTTCGGTGCCGGACAGGTGCTGGCGCTGCGCGCGCCATTCCTGCTGCTGGGTGCGGCCCTGCCTTGGCTGATGATCGCGGCCGCGCGCCCGCTGGGTCCGGCGCGGGCCTGGCAGGTGGGCACGCTGGTGGCGCTGTTTCCGCTGTCCGGCCTGCTCGGCGTGCTGGCGCTGCCGGATGTGCCGATGACGTTCGCGGCGGCCTGTTGTTTGCTGGGCGGGGCGCGGTTGCTGCAGGCGCAGGAGCAGGGCGAACGCAGTTCCAGCGGGGTGTTGTGGCTGGCGCTGGGGCTGGTGCTGGGCGGCTTGAGTCATTACCGCTTCGTCGCGGTGATCGCGGTCGGCTTCGTCGTGCTGCTGCTGTTGCCGCAGGGACGCGCGCTGTTGCGTCAGCGCCGGGTCTGGCTGGCGATCGGGGCCGGGGCGCTGGCCTGGCTGCCGCTGCTGTGGTGGAACCTGCACCATGGCGAGGCCGGCTGGCGCTTCCAGTTCGTTGACCGGCATCCGTGGGCGCTGCATGCCGATGGTTTCCGCTTCCTGCTGATACAGGCGCTGCTGGCCACGCCGCTGCTGGGGCTGGCCCTGCTGCTGGCGATCGGTCGCGGCGGGCGCCGGCATCCGCTGTGGCAACGCTGGTTCGCGCTGGCCGGTGGCGTGCTGCTGGCGGGCTACTTCGTGCTGGGATTCGTGGCCGATGCAGAGCGTGTCAGTTTCCACTGGCCGTTGCCGGCCTGGCTGGCGCTGCTGGTGCTGGCGCCGCTGGTGCTGGCCGGCTGGTCGCGGTTCTGGCGGGTCGCAAGCTGGACCTTGCTGGTACTGGCGATGGGAGCGGCGGTTACGTTGCCGCTGGCGGTGGGGCTGCCGCAGGTGCGCAGCGCGTTGGCCGCCAGCAGCTTCTATCCGGAGAATTTTTCCGGCTGGGACCATATCGCCACGGCGGTGCGTGAACGTCTGGCCACGCTGCCGCCCGGCACGCGCGTGGTGGCCGACAACTTCAAGCTCGGCGCACAGCTGGGTTTTGCGTTCGACGATCCGGATATCGCGGTACTGGACCATCCGCTCAACCATCACCATGGCCGTGCCCGCCAGCTGGCGCTGTGGAATCTGCAACACGAGGGCGAGCGCGGGCAGTGGCAGTTGCTGGTGGTTGGCGCCAGCGATGTGAAGTTCAGCGCGCTGCTGGCGCATTACCAGTCGCTGTGCGCGCGCTTCGGGTCGCTACCGCCGGCGCAGATGATCGAGGTGGATGAGGGTGCGCGCCGCATCGCGCTGTTCGCACTGCCGCCGCAGCGCCCGGACGGTGGCTGCATCACGCCGGCCATCGCGCATGTGGAGGTGCCGGAACCGGGTGCGCAGGTCGATGGGCAGGTACTGGTGCGCGGCTGGGCGGTCAAGGATGTGGCCGGCATAGCCAAGGTCACGGTGTTACTGGATGGGCAGCCGCTGGCGCAGGCCGATTACGGTGCTTCCAATCCGTGGGTGGTGCAGTTCCTGCGCGGCGCCTCGCGCGATCCGAACCTGCCGCACATCCAGTTCGAAACCCGCATTTCGCTGCCCGAAGGCAGCCGCAGCTGGCACCGGATCGGGCTGGAACTGGAAGGCGGCGACAGCAGCGTGGAGCGCTGGAGCGGGCCACGGATCCGGCGTGCCGCCACGGACGGAACGGTGCCGTGATGAGGCCGGATCTGACCGCCATGCCACGCCGGGTGCGCGTGGATATCGGCTTGTTCGCATCGCTGGCCGTGGCGCTGCTGCTGACCACGCTGGCTTGGATGATCCCGATGATGTTGTGGGACCACCTGGATCTGGTGCCGATCTACCAGGCCTGGCGCGAAGGCGGGCTGTGGCAGTCGGAATTTGCCCGCGTGCACCACGGCAGCCATTTGCACGTGGCCGCATACGCAGTGCTGCTGCTGACCACGCATCTGTCGCACGGCCAGCCGTGGCTGGATGGCGTCGCCAGCTGGTTGCTGCTGCTCGGCTATGCGGCGCTGGTGCTGCGGCTCGCGTGGCGGGCGGAAAGCGCCGGTGCAGCGCGCTGGCTGCCGCTGGCGGCGATCCTGCTGGCGTTGCATCCGGGCCATCTGGCGAATCTGCAATGGGGCTGGCAGGTGGCGGTGGCGCTGTGTCTGGTGAATGTGACGCTGGCGCTGACCTGTCTGGCTTCGTCGCGGCTGGATGCCTGGCGCAACGGCCTTGCGCTGCTGGCGACCTGCGTGGCAGTGGCCAGTTTCAGCAGTGGGCTGGCGCTGGTGCCGGCGGCATTGTTGCTGATCGGGCTGCGGCACGAATGGTCGATGCGGCGGCGCCTGCTGTTCGCGTTGCCGTGGCTGTTACTGGGTGCGATGGCCGTGCTCTGGCTCGGGTCCGGAGTGCCCAGCGATGCGCAGCGCGATATCGCGGCGCTGGCACTGTACGTGCTGAATTTTCTCGGTGGCGCGGTGGCGCGCTTCGGGCGTGATCTGGCCGCGCCGCTGGCGATGCTGGCGCTGCTGTCCGGCCTCTGGGCGGCGTGGCGGCTGCGGGCAGAATCAGCGGCGCGTGCATGGCTCGGATTGGCCGCATTCGGACTGGGCTGCGCCCTGCTGACCGCGCTGGGTCGCGAGGCCGATTACGGCGTGGAACATGCATTCGCCACGCGCTATGTCAGTTTTTCCTCGCTGTTCTGGCTGGGCTGGGTCGGCCTGATGGCGCTGCTGATGCCACGCGCGCAGGGCGCAGCGTTGCAGCTGCTGCGCTGGTGCCTGCCGCTGATCGCGGTGCTGGCGTTGTTCAATGCCCTGCATCTGGCCAAGCAGGCGCGCGATCTGGCGCAGCGCAGCCAGGCCATCGCCGAGGCGGTGCGCATCGGCGGTGACGCGCTCGACGAGCAGTTGCTGCGCGATATCTATTTCGATCAGCCGGAGATCGCGCGGCAGCGGCTGGCACTGCTGCGGCAATGGGGGTTCGCACCGTTCGAGCCGCGCTGATGCGGTGGTGTGTGAAGGGCAGGTGCGGTGCGCGTGAAGGAAAGGTTTCCGCCAGCCGGTTGCGCGCCGTGCGGGCTGCGTCGCTGGCACGGACGTGCAGGGGATTTCAGGCATCATGGCCTGCCTTTCCTTCGAGGACGCGCCGATGAACCTTGCATTGTGTCGCCTGACGCTGGCGCTGCTGCCGGCACTGGCATTGATCGCCTGCACGCCGTCGTCCGGGCCGGCGACGGAAGCTGCGCCCGCTGCGGCACCGGCGGAGTCTTCAGCAGTGGTGCCGGCCGAAACCGTGCCGCAGGAAAACACGCCTGCGGATGTGCCGGCGCTGGACGCCCATCACTGGCAACTGGTCGCAGCCAGCGGTGCGGAT
The DNA here is from genome assembly GCF_037478135.1 of Denitratimonas organivorans. Classification (NCBI taxonomy): domain Bacteria; kingdom Pseudomonadati; phylum Pseudomonadota; class Gammaproteobacteria; order Lysobacterales; family Lysobacteraceae; genus Denitratimonas; species Denitratimonas organivorans. Next base: position 4,519 of record NZ_JBBHDV010000008.1, on the reverse strand, counting down.
ATCGAGGTGCTGTTACGTCCGGGCAAACCCTTGCAACTGGATTTCAGCGAGCAGGGTCTCAGCGTGCGGAATCTGTGCAACGGCATCCATGCGTCCTGGCAGGCCGGGCTGGATGGCAGGGTCACAGTATCGCGCGGCATGTCCACGCTGATGGCCTGCGACGACGAGGGCCTGATGGCGGCCGAACGCCGCATCGGCGAGTTACTGCCGATGCTGGAACGCTACAGCGTTGCCGCCGGTGATCCGCCGCAGCTCACCTTGTCCGGCACCGATGGCGTCGAACTGCTGCTGCACGGCACGCCGACCGCCGCGACCCGTTACGGCGGCGAAGGCGAGCGCCTGTTCATCGAGGTGGCGGAGGAAAAAGTGTCCTGCAACCATCCGCTGATGCCGCAGGCGCAATGCCTGCATGTGCGCGAACTGGTCTTCAACGAGGCTGGCCTGCGCGAAGGCGAACCGGGCCCGTGGCAGGTGCTGCCGGTGCCGGTGGAAGGTTTCGAGCATGAGCCGGGCGTGCGCAGCGTGCTGCGCGTGCATCGCTACCGGTTGAAGGATGTGCCGGTCGATGCGCCGGCGCTGGCCTATGTGCTGGATCTGGTGGTCGAGCGCGGGTGGGTGGCACCGTAGATCGCTGCACGGTGGTGTTCGTGGGTTGACAGGGTCGGCCCGGGCAAGTTCCGGGCTGGAGCCGTGACGCGCAGGGTGTGGTTTTCCGGTGAAGTTGTTCCGGCTGCGGCTGCGGTTATGACTTGGCCGGTCTGCACGGTCTGCCGTGAGTTCTGCTTTGCCGCGCTTCAGTCTTCGTCGCTGCGCCGGGTCAGCGTGGCGGGTTCGCGTGCGGCCTGTTCGATCGCGGCCTGGGTGACATCGGCCAGTTCGGCGCCGGCGCTTTCCAGCTGGCCCAGGCGTTCGGCGATGTTGTTGTAGGCGCGGTCCATCGCGCGGCAGGCGGTGTCCAGTTCCTTCTGCGGCGCGGTCAGGCCGTGCTGGGAAATCCACAGCCGGTGTTCGAGCACATCGCGCAGACCCTGCTGCACCTGGTCCTTGGCATCGAGCGAAGCGTGCGCTTCGGCGGCGATGTCCTGCGGCACGCGGTCGACCACCTGGCGCATTTCCTTCATCCGTTCGCGGGTGCGGTGCAACAGCACTTCCAGCGCGTCGGCGCGGTCCAGCAGGTGGCGCAGGCTGCGTTCGCGGCGCAGGCCGCGCTGGTGCAGCAGGACCGCCAGCAGCGCGAGGGCACCGACGAGGATGATGGCAAGTTGCAGGTAATTCACGGCGCCGGATTGAGGACAACAGACAGCCAGTCTGCCAAATGCGTCGATGCAGCGGCAAATAAACCGTGCGTGAGGGTGTGTGGACGTGACCGGGTGCGCATCAGGGCAGCACGCGCAGGTCGATATGGGCGTGGCGGCCGTGGCGGTCGATCGCCAGCAGGCGCTGCACACCGCTCTGCTCGAAACGCAGCTGCACCGGGCTCTCGCCCTGACTGTGTGCCAGCAGCCGGCCATCGAGCAGCCATTGCACCTGTTCGCGTGTGCCCAGCGCGCGCACGCTGACTTCCGGGGCGCGCTGGCGGTTGGACGGGCTGCGCAGTACGGCGCCATCCACCAGGCCGGCGATGCGCAGCACGGGTGCCGGTTCGGTGCTGTCGCGGCAGTCCGGTGCCAGCGCCGGCAATGCCGCGCGGCGGCGTTCGGCTGCGCTCAGCCAGGGATGCGCCAGCACTGGCCACGGCGCCAGGCTGGCGAGGATTTCCTCGTGCGCGGCACTGCATTCGCCGGCCAGGCGCAGGCCGCTGTGGCGGTCGATGCGGAAATCCAGCGGTGCAGGTGGCGGCTGGCCGGCACTGGCCAGCGTCGGCGGCACGGTGCCGTCCAGTACCCAGGCATCGTGGCGGCGGACGCAGTGGTGTTCCGCCGTGTCGCTGGCGCGACGGCCGAGTGGCCAGCAGACCGGTTCGACACTGACGCTGGCCGGCATCGGGCCGGGTGTGGTGCGCAGTTCGCGCGGCAGCATGTCGTTGATGGAAAGCAGCAGCGGCAGCGCGGTGATGGCGCCGTACTGGCCGGGCAGCGGGGTGCCGTCGGGGCGGCCGATCCAGACCCCGATCACCGCGCCGGGCGTGGCGCCGATGGCCCAGGCATCGCGGAAGCCGTAGCTGGTGCCGGTTTTCCAGGACAGATGCGCGCGGCGCGAGGCGTCGACGCGTTCGGCCAGCAGGTTGGGGCGGTCCGATTCGGCCAGCATGCGGCGCACGATCCAGGCCGCACCGGGGGACAGCAGGCGGCGTTCGTCATGCGCCGGCGCAGTGCCTTCATCGGCCAGCAGGCGCGGTGCTCGCGCCAGACCATCGCGCTGCAGGGCGGCGTAGGCGCCGACCAGGTCTTCCAGCCGGGCCTCGGTGCCGCCCAGGATCATTGTCAGGTTCGGTTCGACCCCGCGCGGCAGGCGCAGCGGAGCGCCGGCGTGGGCCATGCGTGCGGCAAAACGCGATGGACCGATCGCATCCAGCAGCGCCACCGCCGGCAGGTTCAGCGATTGCTGCAAGGCGTCGCGCGCGCTGACCGGACCGCGAAAGCGCTGGTCGAAATTGCCGGGCCGGTAGCCATCGAAATCCTGCGGCGCATCCACCAGCAGGCTTTCCGAGTGGATCAGTCCCGCGTCCAGCGCCATGCCGTAGAGGAAGGGCTTGAGCGTTGAGCCGGGTGAACGCCAGGCGCGCACCATGTCGATGTGGCCGAAACTGGCCTCGTCGCCGAAATGGGCGGCGCCGACGTAGGCGCGGGTCTGCATCGTGGCGATGTCGGCGATGATCACGGCGGCCGACGTGCGCGGCGGCAGGCGTTCGACCCAGGCCGCGACGCTGGCCTCGGTGCGGGCCTGAAGGTCGGCATCGAGCGTGCTGCGGATGCGGCGCAGCTGCGGGTTTTCGCGGCGCAGGCGCTCGGCCGCCAGCGCCGCCCGCATCGGCACCTGCAACTGGCGTGCGGCGACATTCTCAATACGCGCCTGCGCCACGGTCTGCGGGTTCCAGTCGCCCTGGGATTGCAGCCGCTCCAGCACCTTGTCGCGCGCGGCGCGGGCGCGTTCGGGCCAGCGGTCCGGGCGCAGGCGGCTGGGGGCCTGTGGCAGCACCGCCAGCAGCGCGGCTTCGGCATGCGAAAGCTCGGCCGCCGGTTTGCCCAGATAGCCGTAGCTGGCCGCCTGAACGCCTTCCAGAGTGCCGCCGAACGGCGCGTAGTTCAGGTACAGGGTGAGGATGTCGTCCTTGTCCAGATGCCATTCCAGTTGCAGCGCGCGCAGCATCTGGCGCAGTTTTCCGCCGAACGAATGCGGGATCGGTTCGATCAGCCTCGCCACCTGCATCGTCAGGGTGGAACCGCCGGACACGATCCTGCGATGCCACAGCGCCTGCCCGGCCGCGCGCGCCATCGCCAGCGGGTTGATGCCGCGATGCCAGTGGAACCAGCGGTCCTCGTAGGCCAGTAGCGCCTGCCGGTACAGCGGCGAAACATCCTCGATCCGCACCGGATGACGCCACACCCCCTCGGCATCGGCGAACGCGCGCAGCGGGCTGCCGTCGCGCGCCAGCACCACGGTGGCCGCATCCTTGCCGGTATCGGGCAGCGGCAACGGGAACATGCGGTCGGCCAGCCACGCCAGTGCCAGCACCAGCACGGTGGCGATGAGCAGCGACAGCAGCGGGCGTGACGGCATCGGAAATCGTTTGTCCGGGAATCGGGGTCGAAAGAGTGCCACGGCTAGCCGCCGCCGACATGGCGATCGAAGGACAGCAGGGGCGGAACTGCAGGCTGAACGCGCCCGCGCCGCGCGCGACGCTTCCGCCTTGGCGGCCGTATCAGGCAGACATACCCTTGAACCGGAATCGACAGCGCCAGGAGGTGGGTCATGCAAGGCAATGCGACATCTGGAGTGCACGGATTAGGCGGATTGCGCACCGGCATCGTCGCGATGGTCGCGGTGGCGGCGCTGGCCGGTTGTGCCGGCGGCGCAAGCGGCACGCGCGCCGACAACGCGCAGCGGGACTGCTTCTCCGCCAGCAGCGTCACCGGCTTCAACGCGCTCAGCGATACCCGCGTCCTGCTGCATGTGGGCGTGCGCGACGTCTACGAACTGGAGCTGCTGGGTTTCTGCCCGGATGTGGACTGGAACCAGCGCATCGGAGTGCGCAGCGTCGGTGGCAGTTCGTGGATCTGCACCAGCGACTCGCTCGGGGTGGAACTGGTGGTGCCCGACCACGCCGGTCATCGACGCGTGGATCGCTGCCGGGTGCGCAGCATGCACAAGCTTTCGCCCGAAGAAGCCAGCGCCGCGCGCGGTCGCAAGGAGGGCACGCTGCAATACCGCCAGCAGGTCGACGGCGGCTGACGTTTCGGCCGGGTGGTGGGGGGGGGGGGCCGGCCGGGGGCGGCCCGGGCCCCCCCCCCGCCCCGGCCCACCAACCCCCCGCGCCGCGCCCCCCCCCGGCCCCCCCCCGCCCCCGCGCCGCGCGGGG